>DASUPQ010000361.1 GCA_036280995.1 Actinomycetota bacterium
GGCGCCGGCCGGCCGCACCGGCTCGGGGAGGCGGGCCAGGCGGATGGCGGCGCGCAGCTCGGGGGAGCGGGCGCCGTGGCCGGCGGCCAGCACCATGGCCCGGCCGTAGGCGCCGGCGGCCTCACCGGCCGAGGGGGGGTCGCGGGCCAGCAGGTCGCCCCGGATCCGGTGGAGCTCGGGCAGGTAGTAGAAGGGGCGGGCGGTCCCGACCATCCGGATCGCCTCCTCGACCACCACCAGCCCCTCCGCCGGGCCGGCCGTCGCGGCCACGGCCTCCCCGAGCAGGCCCAGGTAGTAGGGGTGGTCGAGCTCGGCCCCGGTGGCCAGGTAGCCGGCCAGCCCGGCCCGGAGCTGCTCGACCCCGGCGGCGTCGGCGGCGGTGACGGCAACGGCCCAGCCGCCGAGGATGGCCGCCTGGGCGCTGCGGATCGGGAAGCCGTGCTCGGTCGCGGCCGTCAGGGCGCTGGTCGCCCAGCGCAGCGTGGCCGCCGCCTCCCCCCGGTACTGGTGCAGGTAGGCGAGCTGGACCTCGGCGCTGGCCAGGCTGTAGGGGTGGGAGGTGGCCAGCGCCCGGGCCTGCTCGCCATGGTCGAGGGCGCTGTCCGGGCGGCCGAGGAACCACAGGGCCAGGGCGGCCCAGTAGTGGCAGCAGACGGCCGGGTGCTCCCCGAACGCGGCCAGGTAGGTGTGGTCGCCGCCCTCGTCGTACAGGGCCAGCCCCTGCTCGGCGTACCCGGCCGCCCTGGCCGCCGCCCCCTGGTGGAAGGTCGAGCAGGCCAGCAGCTCGTGGGCCTCGACGGCGAGGTCGCCGATGCCGAGCCGCAGGATCCGCTCCAGCAGCGCCTCGGAGCGGTGGTAGCGGCCGCGGAACTCGGCCACGGCGGCCAGGCCGTGCAGCACCAGGGCCAGCTCGTGGGGCCGGTCGAGGGCGACGCAGAGCTCGTGGGCCCGGGTGTAGGCCGCCTCCAGCTCCGGGGAGGCGAACCCGCGGATGGCGACCAGCGCCGGGCCCAGGGTCATCTGCGCGGCCAGCTCCGCCTGGTCCCGCTCGGGGCCTTCGGGGAGGTGGGGCAGGGCCGCCAGGAGGGCCTCCAGGTGGCCGGCGGCCTCGCGGGGGGCGCTGCGGCCCAGCGCCTGGGTGGCCGCGGCCTGCAGGTAGGGGACCGCCCGGGCGTGGTCGCGGGCGGCCAGGAGGTGGGCGGCCAGCTCGGCCGCGTGGCCGGTCACGGCCGGCCCGTAGGCCCGTTCCAGCCGGTCGGCCACGGCGGCGTGCAGCCGCGTCCGCCGGCCGGCCGGGATCCGGTCGTACAGCACCGTCCGGTGGAGGTCGTGGTCGAACCGGAACCCGGCCGACACCGTCCCGTCCGCCCAGGCCACCGGGCCGGTGGCCCGCAGGAGGCGGCCGTGGCGGGCCAGGGCCGCGCAGCGCTCCTCGACCGCCTCGACGCCGGCGGGGCCGTCACCGGCGGCGGTGGCGGCGGCGAACTCGACCCCGGCCACGGCGGCCGCCTCGAGCATGGCCAGGTCGGCCGCGGCCAGCCGCTCCAGCTGCAGCTCGAGCAGGCGGCGGAGGTCGTCCGGGACCTGCCCGCCGTCGCCGGCGGGGCCCGACGCCAGCTCCCAGCGGCCCTCGGCCGGCCGCAGGACGCCGGCGTCGGTCCAGGCCTGGGCGAGCTGGACGACGAACAGCGGCACCCCGTCGGTGCGCCGGTGCACCAGCCGGGCCAGCTCCTCGGGGACCTCCGCTCCGGGGAGGTCGCGGCCCAGCACCGTGGCCACGGCCGCGACGCCGAGCTCGCCCAGGGGCAGCTCGGCGGCCAGGCCCCGCAGCCGGAGGTCGGCGCCGACAGCCGCGATGGACGCGCCGCCGGCCAGGGCGTCGGCCGGGCGGTAGGTGCCGGCCACCAGCAGCCGGGCCGGCGTGGGCCGCCGGGCCAGCCACTCCAGCAGGTCGACGGTGGAGGGGTCGGCCCAGTGGAGGTCCTCCAGGAGCAGGACCAGCGGGCGGCCGGCGGCCACGGCCTCCAGCGCCTCGGCCGCCTCCCGCAGCATCCGCTCCCGCGTGCCGCCCAGGGCCCGCCGTTCCAGGTCGTCCCGGTCGCCGGAGTCGACCAGGGCCGGCATCTGGACCAGCCAGGTCGGGGCGAGGCGGGACAGCACGGCCACCGCCCCGGCGTCGGCCCGGCACAGCCGGTCGAGGGCGTCGAAGACCGGCAGGTACGGCTCGGGGGCGCCGCGCTGCTCGAGGCACTGGCCCCGGGCGACCAGCCCCGCCTCCCCCTCGACCCCGGCCGCGAACGCCTCCACCAGCGTCGACTTCCCGATGCCGGCCTCGCCGGTGACGAACACGACCTGCCGCCGCCCCGCCTGGGCGAGGCCGTGCAGCTCCTGCAGCCGCGCCAGCTCCGCCTCCCGCCCCACCGGCGCCACCCCGGCCGGGACCGCCACCGGCGGAGCCGGGGCGCCGGGCCCCCGGGCCGGCGCCTGGGCGGGCTCCTGGACCGGGGCCAGGAACCGGTAGCCGCGGCCGTGGACGGTGCGGATCACCCCCTGGGTGCGGCCGCTGTCGCCGACCGCCCGGCGGGCCGCCTTGACCCGGCTGGCCAGGGCCGAGTCGGTCACGAAGCGGCTGCCCCAGATCTGGTCCAGCAGCTCGGTCCGGGGGACGACCCGGTCGCGGTGGCGGACCAGGTAGGCGAGGACCTCGAACACCTGCGGCTCCAGATGGCAGGGGACGCCACCGCGGCGCAGCTCGTAGCGCTGGTCGTCGAGCTCGCAGTCCCCGAACCGGTAGATCATCCGCCCCGTCTCCCTGGTTTCTCCATGCCGTCTTCAAGGTCACCGGCCGCCCGGGAGCTAGCGTCAAGTCTGCCATCCGCAGCGCCGCCCGTTCCGAGCAGAAGGTGACCACGATGTCCGCCGAGCCGATCACCCCGCCCAGCCAGCCGCAGCAGCAGCAGCAGGCGTTCATGCAGGCCCTCACCACCGAGCACTTCACCCTCCAGACGGCCCGCGCCGTCGCCGTCAACGAGGGCAACGGCCGCACCGCCCTGTACATCGGGGCGCTGTCCAGCACCCTGGTCGCCCTCGCCCTGGTCGCCCAGCGGTCCCCGCTGGGCGAGGTCTTCTTCGTGGTCGCCCTGACCGTCCTGCCGGCGGTGTTCTTCCTCGGGCTGGTCACCTACGTCCGGGTGCTGCAGAGCTCGGTCGAGGACATCATCTACGCCAGGGCGATCAACCGGATCCGGCACTACTACACCGAGATCGACCCCTCCCAGGCCCACTACTTCCTGCTGTCGGGACGCGACGACGTCCGCGGCGCCCTGGCCAACATGTACGTCAGGGACTCCTGGACCCAGTTCCTGTTCACCATGCCGAGCGCGGTCGCGGTCATCAACGGCCTCCTTGGCGGCGTCACCGTCGCGCTGGCCGTGGCCACCGCCGCCCACCTCGCGCTGCTCCCGACCGTACTCGCCGGGATGGCCTCGGGCACGGTGATCCTGGCCCTCCACGTCGCCTACCAGGTGCGCCGCTTCGCCCGGATGCGGGCGAGCGTCGAGGCCCGGTTCCCCTCGCAGCGGCGGGCCCGGCCGGCGCCGGCGGCCTACCGGTGGGCGGCCAGGGCCCGGCCGATCAGCGCCGTGGCCGAGCCGAGGTAGCGCCCCGGGTCGAGGGCCCGGTCGATCCCGGCCGGGCCCAGCCGCTCGGCCACCTCCGGCGCCGCCAGCAAGGTGTCGCGCAGGGGCCGGCCCTCCTCGGCGGCCGCCCGGGCCGCCTGGTCGACCAGCTCACGGGCCCGGGCCGGGCCGAGCGGGCCGGCCAGGGCGGCCACCACCGCCGCGGCCATGGGCAGCCCCCCCGACGCGTCCAGGTTGGCCCGCATCCGGGCCGGGTCGACCTCCAGGCCCTCGAGCAGCTCCCGCGACCAGGCGGCGGCCGACCCGGCCAGCCGCAGCAGCTCGCGCTGCGGCTCCCACTCGGCGTGCCAGCCGCCGGCGGCCCGCTCGTGCTCCTGGGCCATGACCCCGAGGACGGTGGCGACCAGGCCCGGCACCCGGGCCGTGCAGGCGGCCACGGCCACCGCCCCGACCGGGTTGCGCTTGTGGGGCATGGCCGACGAGCCGCCCCGGCCCGGGCCCCCGCCCTCGCGGACCTCGGCGACCTCGGTCTGGGCGAGCAGGGCGACGTCGCGGGCCACCTTGGCCAGCACCCCGGCGCAGCCCCCGAGGGCCGAGGCCAGCGCCGCCGGCCGGGCCCGGACGGCGTGCCAGGGCAGGGTCGGCTCGGCCAGACCGAGCTCGGCGGCGAACCCGGCGAGCACGGCCAGGCCGCGGTCGCCGAACGCGGCCAGGGTCCCGGCGGCCCCGCCGAGCTGGACGGCCAGCTCGTCCCGGTCGACCTCGGCGAGCCGCCGGCGGGTCTCGTCCAGGCCGACCAGCCAGCCCGCCGCCTTGAGGCCGAAGGTCACCGGGACCGCCTGCTGGAGCAGGGTCCGGCCGGCGACCAGGGTGCCGCGGTGGGCGGCGGCCAGGGCGGCGCAGGCGTCGGCGGCGCCGGCCAGGTCGGCCAGCAGCGGCGCCAGGGCCCGCCGGGCGACCAGCATGGCCGCCGTGTCGAGCACGTCCTGGCTGGTCGCGCCCTGGTGGAGGTGGCCGGCGGCCGCGGGCGGGAGCCGCTCGGCCAGCCGGGCGACCAGCGGCACCACCGGGTTGCCGCTGGCGGCGGCCAGGGTGCCCAGCTCGGCCGGGTCGAACCGCTCGGCCGAGCACGCCTCGGCGATCGCCTCGGCGGCCCCGGCCGGGACCAGCCCGGCCTTGGCCGACGCCCTGGCCAGGGCGGCCTCGGTGTCCAGCATGGCCTGGAGGAAGGCGCGGTCGCCGACCTCGCCGGCCACCGGCCCGCGGCCGAACACCCCGCCCAACAGCGACCCTTCGGGCATGGCATCCTCCTCCTCGGTGGCATCGTACTGGGGCCCGGGGGCTCATGAAGCGAAGCGGCAGCCCCCGGATGGGAAGGGGACGGGGAGCGGCCATGCGGACGCAGGTGGGGATCGTCGGGGCGGGACCGGCCGGGCTGCTGCTGTCGCACCTGCTGGCCCTGGAGGGCGTCGAGTCGGTGGTGCTGGAGCTGCGCAGCCGCGAGTACGTCGAGCAGCGGGTCCGGGCCGGGGTGCTGGAGCAGGGCACGGTCGAGCTGCTGGAGGCGGCCGGGGTGGCCGGGCGGCTGCGGCGCGAGGGCATGGTCCACCACGGCATCGAGCTGCGCTCGGGCGGCCGCCGCCAGCGCGTCCCCCTGACCGACCTGACCGGCCGGTCGATCACCATCTACGGCCAGCAGGAGGTGGTCAAGGACCTGATCGCGGCCCGGCTGGGGGCCGGAGGCGAGGTCCTGTTCGAGGTCGAGGACGTGCGCCTGGAGGGCGTCGACGGCGACCGGCCGACGATCCGGTTCCGGGCCGGCGGCCAGGACCAGGCGCTGGCCTGTGACGTGGTCGCCGGCTGCGACGGCTTCCACGGCGTCTGCCGCGACCACGTCCCGGCGGCCGCCCGGGCCGTCTTCGAGCGGGCCTACCCGTACGCCTGGCTGGGCGTGCTGGCCGCGGTCGCGCCCTCCTCCGAGGAGATCGTCTACGCCGCCTCGGACCGGGGCTTCGCCCTCCACAGCATGCGCTCGCCCGAGCTGACCCGCCTCTACCTCCAGGTCGACCCCGACGAGCCGGTCGAGCGCTGGCCGGACGCGCGCATCTGGGAGGAGCTCCAGGCCCGGCTGGCCACCGACGACGGCTGGACCCTCGACGAGGGCCCGATCCTCGACAAGGGCGTCACCGGCATGCGCAGCTTCGTGGTCGAGCCGATGCGCTTCGGCCGGCTGTTCCTGGCCGGCGACGCCGCCCACATCGTCCCCCCGACCGGCGCCAAGGGCATGAACCTGGCCGTGGCCGACGTCAAGGTCCTCGCCGAGGCCCTGGCCGCCTGGTACCGGACCGGCGCCAACGACCTGCTCGACACCTGGTCGGCGACCTGCCTGCGCCGGGTGTGGCGGGCCCAGGACTTCTCCACCTGGATGACCGGCCTGCTCCACCGCGCCCCCGGTGACGACGCCTTCCAGCGCCGGGTCCAGCAGGCCCGCCTCGACTACCTGGCCGCCTCCGAGCCGGCCGCCCGCAGCCTGGCCGAGAACTACGTCGGCCTGGAACGGGTCTGAGCCAGGCCCGACTGGTAGGCGAACACGACCAGCTGGGCGCGGTCGCGGGCGTGCAGCTTGGTCATGGCCCGGCTCACGTGGGTGCGGACGGTGGCCGGGCTCACGACCAGGCGGTCGGCGATCTCGTCGTTGGCCAGGCCGAGGGCGACCAGGCCGACCACCTCCCGCTCCCGGCCGGTCAGGATCACCACCCGGACCCCGGCCAGGCGCGGGTCGGCGGCGATCGTCCGGGTCGCCTCGATGCCGTCCATGACCGGCATGCGCACGTCCATCAGGACCACGTCGGGCAGCTCACGCCGGACCAGCTCGACCGCGGCCCGCCCGTCGCCCGCCTCCCCGGCCAGCTCCAGGTCGTCCTCCGCCTCGAGCAGGACCCGGGCCCCGGCCCGGAACAGCGCCTGGTCGTCGGCTACCACGACGCGGATCACCGGGGGAGCCTCGCCGTGACCCGGAAGCCGCCCCCGGGCCGGGGCCCGGCGTCCAGCTCGCCCCCGGCGGCGGTCACCCGTTCGCGCATCCCGGCGATGCCCGACCCGCCCGACCGGCGAATCCGCCGGTCGGAGTCTGTTGCTTGTCGGCCGAAGGCGGACTCCGAGCCGTTGCCCTCGTCACTGACCTCGACCACCACCTGCTCGGGCTCGTAGGCGACCCGGACGGT
>DASUPQ010000362.1 GCA_036280995.1 Actinomycetota bacterium
CCGATGGCCGTGCTGTTCGACCGGGTCCGTGGCCCCGGCGGGCGCGTCGGCACCCGCGGCGTGGTCGCGTTCGGCCGGCGGGTGGTGGCCTGGGACGGAACCGGTATCGACGTCGCTGACACCCAGGTCAACGCGACCGCGTTCGGCCGGGCCGGCGCGGCCGGTCACCCGCAGCTGCGGCTGCTCGCGCTGCTGGAGTGCGGCACGCACGCGCTGATCGACGCGGCGTTCGACGGCTTCTCCACGGCCAGCGAGCACGTGCTGGCCCGCCGGGTGCTGCCCTCGCTGCGGCCCGGGATGCTGCTGTTGGCCGACCGGAACTTCCCCGGCCACCAGCTATGGGGCCAGGCGATCGCGGCCGGCGCCGACCTGGCCTGGCGGCTGAAGAAGAACACCGTGTTCATCCCGACCGCGGTGCTGCCCGACGGGTCGTTCCTGTCGGTGATGGGCACCCCGGCCGAGAACGTCCGCTACGGCCAGGCCCGGGCCGCCGGCCGGCCGCTCCCGGGCCCACCGGACGGCCATACCGTACGGATCGTCGAGTACGCCGTCACCGTCTCCGCGGCCGACGGCACCGCCCGGGTCGAGCCGTTCCGGCTGGTCACCAGCCTCCTCGATCACCAGACCGCCCCGGCAGACCAGCTCGCCGCGCTGTATCACCAGCGGTGGGAGATCGAACTGGGCTACGGCGAGTTCAAGTGCCGGCTACGCGGAGCGGAGTTCATCCTGCGATCGCGCTCACCCGAACTCGTCCGCCAGGAGATGCACGCCTTCCTTGTCGTCTACCAGGCCCTGGCCGGCCTGCGGACCCGCACCGCACAGGCCGCGGACCTCGAGCCGGCCAGGATCTCCTTCACCATCACCGTGCGCCTGGCCCGTGACCAGGTCTGCAACCAGGCCGGCGCCGACCCCGACACCCTGGCCACCGCGCTGCACCAGACCATGACCGACCTGATCGCCGACACCTTGCCCGGTCGCCGGCACCGCTGCTACGAACGGATCAAGCGTCCACCCAAGAACACCTTCCCGGCCAAGAAGCCCGGACACATCCGACCGTTCAGTCACGTCGGCTACACCGTCACCGTGGTCGAAAAACAGCCTCTTGACCAGGCAGTTCGCTAAGTAACCGGCATTGCTGGTCAGGAGCACTTTTCAGTCGATCAACACCCATTCACGCCGCTCTGCCGTGGAGGGTCGGGAGCTGGCGCGGTGGCGTTGCCTGGCGGTAGGTCACGAAGCCATGAGGGCCGGGCGGTTTCCCGTCGGGTCGTTCTTCTTCGTGTCCGTGGTCAGGTCGCTCCGTTTCCAGCTCCCGCCCGTCAAACCGTGCGTGCGGTTCTCCCGCACACGGCTTACCGACGTCGTTCACCGCCGGCATTCGGTGTCACCCGCCAGGCCCGGAAGGGTCTGGGTGCGGCGACGGTTCCGTCCAGGTTGATCAGACCGAGCTGGTTGGCCGAGGCGTAGCTGACCACCGACCACCCGAAGGCTCGGCTCCGGCGGTGTCGCTTGCTGAGCACGAGCGCAAGCCGCATCCGCAGGTATCCCCTGATCTTGTCGAAGTGTCGTGCCGAGTTGCCGTATCGGAAGTACGCGGCCCAGCCGCGGACGAACCGGTTGACGTTCGCCACGATCACCTCGACGGGCAGCAGCAGCTTGGACCGATCGGTGAGTTCCCGGATCCGGTCGCGGGCGTGCTGCATCGCCTTGTTCGTGGGCCATCGGGCCAGGAAGGTGACGTGCTTGCCGGTGCGCCGCCCGTCGCTTTCGACCAGCCGGTGATGGAAGCCGAGGAAGTCCAGCCCCTCACCGCCGACGGTCAGCTGCACGATCCGGGTCTTGGCCGCCTTCGGTGCCAAACCGAGTTCGGCCAACAGGGCGGTCAGCCGCGCAAGCGCGGCCTCGCCCTGAGCGCGGGATGCGCACATCACCACCACGTCATCGGCGTAGCGCACCAGCACCCCGTGTTGCCGCTCGTCCCATGCCCGGTCGATCCGGTGCAGGTAGAGGTTGGCCAGCAGCGGGGAGATGACCCCGCCCTGCGGAGTGCCGGTCACCGACCGACGGACCACACCGTCTGCCATGACCCCCGCGCGCAGCAGCACGCGCAGCAGCTTCAA
>DASUPQ010000363.1 GCA_036280995.1 Actinomycetota bacterium
ACGTCGTGCCCTCGACCGTTGGGCGGCTGCGGACGGTGCTGGCCGAGCTGCTGCTCGACGAGAACGACCTGACGTCAGCGTGGCCGCTGGCGACCGAAGGGCTGGCCGCCCCGCGCGAGTTCGGGAACGCGCCGCCGCTGGTGCTGCTCGCGAGCCTTCCCCTGGTCCGGCTGCATCTGGCCCAGGGCGACCCGGCCGCGGCGGGAGCCGTGCTGGCCGAGGTCCGGCCGCTCGTCGAGCACGGGCCGTTCGCGATGGTGGCGCTGCTGCTGGAGGCGCCGAGGCACGGGTGCGCCTCGCCCTGGGTGACGGAGCCGCCGCGGTCGCCTGGGCCGCCGCCGTCGCCTGGCCCGTCCCGGTCAAGCCGACGGCGCTGGCGGACGTGCTCCGGTTCGGCGCCGCCGGCGTCGAGGCCGCGGGCGTCACGCCGGCGCGGGTCCTGGTCGCCCAGGGGAGGGCCACCGGCGACGCCGCCCTGCTCCGGCAGGCCGAGCGCGCCCTGGAGGCCGCCTGGCAGCCGGCGGAGGGCCACGGGCTGGGCTGGCTGCGGCTCAGGGTCCTGATCCTGCGGGCGCTGCTCGCCGACGCCCAGGGCGACCGTGAGGCGGCGCGCGGGTGGCTGGCGGCGGCGGTCGCCGCGGCCGAGCCGGAGGGCGTCATCCGCCCCTTCCTCGACGAGGGCGAGCCCATGGCCGCGCTCCTGGCCGACCTGGGCGCGGCGGCCCGGGAGGGGCGCGGGCCGGCGGGCGGCGTGTCACCGGCCTTCCTGGGCACCGTGCTCGCCGCCTTCCCCGGCCGGGAGCCCGGGCGGCACCGGACCGGGCTCGTCCAGCCGTTGACTGAGCGGGAGCTGGAGGTCCTGCCGCTGCTGGCGGCCGGGCGCTCCAACGCCGAGCTGGCGGCTGAGCTGTTCGTGGAGCAGAGCACGGTCAAGACCCACCTGATCCACCTGTACAGCAAGCTTGGCGTCCACAGCCGCACCCAGGCGGTGGCCCGCGCCCACGCGCTCGGGCTGCTGGACTGACCCCGGCCGCAGGTTCCACCCCTGGTCTCCACCCTCTGGTGGACGCGCCCCACCGGCCACGCCGCCAAGCTGACGACGACACCGTCCCACACGAGAGGGGTCGAACCAATGGCCACCACGCTTCCGACCTTCACACCGCTCGAGGAGAGCCTGTGGCTGACGCTGTACGCCCGGGCCCTCGACCACCGCCGGCCCCACTCCATCCTCGGCGACGCCACGGCCGACCAGATCGTCCGCACCGTCGACTACGACTTCGGCCAGCTCCGCGTCGACACCAACCTCATCCTCAGCGCCGCCCTCCGGGCCAAGAAGCTGGACCAGGTGGCCTCGGACTTCCTGGCCCGCCACCCGGACGCGGTCGGGCTCGACCTGGGCGCCGGGTTCGACACCCGATTCGAGCGCCTGGCCCCGCCGGCCACCGTGGACTGGTACGACGTCGACTTCCCCGCGGTCGCCGCCGCCCGCCGGCGCCTGATCCCCGAGCACCCCAACGCCCACGTCATCGGCGCCGACGTGACCGACCCGGACTGGCTGGACGCCGTCCCCAGCGACCGGCCGGCCATCATCGTGGCCGACGGGCTGATGGGGTTCCACACCCAGGACGAGCTGGTGTCGCTCTGGAACCGGCTCATCAGCCACTTCCCCAGCGGCGAGATCGTCCTCAACAGCTACACCCGCTTCGCCATCTGGATCGCCCACCACGCCCGCGGCACCAAGTCGGTCGCCGACCTGGTCAAGTTCCCCGGCATGGACGACCCCCGCGCACCCGAAGCCTGGAACCCGAAGCTGCAGCTGGTCCGGGAGATCGTGCTCAGCCGGGAACCCGAGGTCGCCGAGTTTCCACCGGGCTGGCGCCGGTTCCACCGGCTGGCCGCCCACAGCACAGCCGTGTCCCGGATGGGAACGATCGTCCTGCACTACCGCTTCTAACAAGCTTGCGCCCCGGCCAGCGGGACCGGCTGGCCGGGGCGCGAACCATCCCGCAAGCCGGCCCAGGTGACACACCATGAGCACACCAGCGCAACCGCCTGCCAGCTACCGCATCCGCATCCGCGGCCACCTCGACCCGGCCTGGTCGACCTGGTTCGACGACCTGACCGTCACCCAGGCCGATGACGGCACCACCGAGCTGGCCGGCCCGCTGGTCGACCAGGCGGCGCTCTTCGGGCTCCTGGCCCGGCTCCGCGACCTTGGCGCGACCCTGCTGCTGGTCGAGCACCTGACGTGGGACGCCCGTGAGCAGTACCGCGCTGGGCGCCGTTGACCGATGGCCGGGGCCGTACATAGCCTGCGTCGGCAGCCGTTCGAACAGGGGAGGCCATGGGCAGGTTCGACGATCGGGTCGCCATCGTGACGGGTGCCGGTTCGGGCACGGGTGCCGCCATCGCCGCCCGGCTGGCGGAGGAGGGGGCCAGCGTCGTCCGCACCGATCTGGACGGGGCCGTGGAGGCCGCTCCGCGGCTCGGGGAGCGCGGCCGCGCCGTCCGGCTCGACGTCGCCGATGCCGGCAGTGTCGGCCGCCTGCTGGCTGAGGTGCGCGAGGCCTACGGCCGCCTGGACGCCCTGTTCAACTGCGCCGGGGTCGATGGGATGGTCCGGCCGCTGGCCGAGCTGTCAGAGGAGAACTTCGAGCTCGTCGTGCGGGTCAACCTCAAGGGCCCGTTCCTGATGATGAAGCATGCGATCCCGCTCATGGTCGAGGGCGGCGGCGGCGCCGTCGTGAACGTCTCGGCCACGTTGGCGCTCGCCGCCGCGCCCGGCTTCGCGCACTACGGGGCGGCCAAGGCCGGGCTGCTGCAGCTCACCAGGACGGCGGCGCTGGAGTACGGCCCGAGCGGTGTGCGCGTGAACGCGGTCTGCCCGAGCGTGATCGACACCCCGACGTTCCGGGCGACCACGGCCGGCATGCCCCAGGGAGTCCTCGACGGCCTGCTCGCGCGGCAGGGGATCCGCCGGCTCGCCCGCGCCGAGGAGGTGGCCGCCGCGGCCGTCTTCCTGGCGAGCGACGATGCTTCCTATCTGACCGGCGTCGTCCTGCCGGCCGACGGCGGCTACCTGGCCGGCTGAGCGGACCTAGCGCAGTTCGCCGAGCAGGGTGCTGGCCAGCGACGATGACGCGAGGTCGCCCTTGCGCTCGGCCACGGCCAGGGCGTCCTGGGCGGCCTGCCGCGCCTCGGCGGGCCGGTTCCCGAGCAGCAGCACGCGCGCCAGCGTGAGCAGCATCGAGGTCTGGACGAGGGGGCATTGGGTGGCCGCGGCCAGCTTGGCCGCCTCCCTGGCCAGCCGCTCGGCGTCGCTGGTCGATCCCTTGCGGGCCAGCACCCTGGCCTGGGCCATGCGCCATGCGCCCTGGGCGGCCACGTCCTCGCTGTCGGCGGCGGCCACCTCGGCGATCTGGCTCAGCTGCTCGGCCTCCTCGTCGCGGCCCCCGAGGGCAGAGATCGCCTCGGCGAGCAGCGCCGCGTGGATCACCAGGGTCCCGCCCTTCTCGCCGATCCGGGCGAACGTCTCGTAGGCGGGGCGAAGCACCCGCTCGGCGTCGCCCGGTCGCCCGGCCAGGAGATAGGTCCAGGCGCTGAACTCGACCCGCCCGACCTTCCAGAGCTTGCCGGTGAGCTCGTCGCGGATCGCGTCCGCCCGCGCCAGCAGGCGCTCGGCCTCGTCGAAGCGCTCCAGCATCGCGGAGCACAGCGCCAGGCTGTCCAGCACCATCATGGTCGGCCGCGGCGCCCCGCCGAGCTCGGCGAGGATGCCCTCGCAGCGCTCGACCGCCTCCCCGGCCGGCGTCGGCCCCAGGCTCAGGCTGGCGGAGATCCCCGCCAGAATGCGCGTCTCTGTCCGTCGATCCCCCGCCCGGCGGGCGTGGGCGACGATGCCCTCCCCGACCCGTTCCAGCTCCGCCCATTGCAGCCGGCGGTTGTAGACGTGGGCGATGACCCGCCAGCTGTGGGCCAGGCCAACCCGGTCGCCGGACTGCTCGAACAGCGCGATCGCCCGGCCGGCTTCCAGCTCCGCCTGCTCGGTCCAGCCTCGCGGCCTCGTCACCTCGCCCAGGTAGAGCAGGGCGATCCTGCCCCGGGCGGCCAGGAGGGGGTCGCCGGCCCGCTGGGCGCCGTCGACCGCCTCGGTGAGGACCTCGTGGGCTCGTCGCCACTCGCCCGCCTCGGCGAGCGCGTCGCCCAGATCGAGCAGCGACCCGACCCGGTCCGGGTCGCCGGTTGGGAGCAGGTCGAGTGCGCGGGAGAGCAGGTTCACGGCCGCGGGCGGGTCGTCGCGGCCCATCGCCCGCCGCCCGCCGCTGGCGAGTCGCGTGGCGCCCCGCCTGGCCAGCTCCACCTCCCGGGGACCGACCCGTCCGAGCTGCTCGAGATATCGGTAGGCCTGCTCGAAGTGGTGGCCGGCGATCTCGTCGTGCTCGGGCAGCGCCACCCGGTCGTCACGCCCGAGCCAGCCGGCCAGGCGCTCGTGCAGTTCGGCGCGGCGGCGTTTGGGCAGCGCCTCATACGTCACGTCGCGGATCAGGAGGTGGCGGAAGCGGAACTCCCAGGGTCCGGCGGCGTCGGCGTCGCCGGCGCCGCCCGCTCCCTCGGCCCGGATCAGCTGTCTGCGGGCCAGCATGGCCAGGTGTGGCCCGATTCCTGGCCGCGCGGGCGCTGGCGACAGCGCGGCGACCGCCTGCCGGTCGAACACCTGGCCGATGACGCTCGCCCGCTCCAGGACGGCCCGCTCCTCGGCCTCGAGCCGATCCAGGCGGGCCGCCAGCAGCGCGGACACCCCGGCCGGGATGGGGACGTGGGCCAGATCGGCGGTGGCCTCCCAGCGGTCGTGGGAGCGGACGAGCAAGCTCTGGTCGATCAGCTCGGCGATGAGCTCCTCGATGAACAGCGGGTTGCCGCCGGCGGCCCTGGCGATGCTGCCTGCCGTCCTGGTCGAGACGCCGGCACCGCCGAGGAGGTTGCGGATCAGCCGGGCGCACTCGTCCTCGCCGAGCGGCTCGAGCGTCATCACGGCGACCTCAGGGCTGGTGGCCCCCCAGTCTGGGCGGTCGTCGAGCAGCTCGGGCCGGGCCATGCCGACGATCAGGATGGGAGCGTCCCTGGCCGAGCGGGCCACCTGCTCCAGGAGGTCCAGCAGGGCGGGCTGGGCCCAGTGGAGGTCGTCGACGACGACGATCAGCGGCCGGCCACGAGCCAGCACCTCGAACAGCCGCCGGACCGCCCACGGGACCTCCTCACGGGAGGCGGTCTGTCCAGCCGTCCCCGCCATGCCCGCCAGCCCCTCGACCACGAAGGCGGCGTGCTCCTCGCCCTGCAGCAGGTCGCGGAGCCCGGCCTGGCCGCTCGCCGTCGCGGCCTGGCGGATCACCTCGGCGATCGGCAGGAAGGTGAGGCCCTCCCCGTACTCGACGCAGCGGCCGCGCAGGACCGTCACCTGTCCCTCCACGGTCGCGAGGAACTCCTGGACCAGGCGGGACTTCCCAACCCCGGCCGGGCCCAGCACGAGTGCCAGGTGGCAGGCGCGTCCGGCCACGGCGGTCCGCAGGGCGCGGTCCAGCAGCCCGAGCTCCACGCTCCGGCCGACCATCGGCGCTTCCAGGTGGCGGGCGTGTCCCAGGGTGTCCGGCCGGACGCCGAGCAGCCGGAAGGCCGCCACCGGTTGGCCCTTGCCCTTCAGCGCCAGTGGCGCCACCGGTTCGACCGTCGCCGCGTCGCGGACGAGCCGCCAGGTCCGCTCGCCGATGAGGACCTGGCCGGGGGCGGCCGCCTGCTCGAGCCGAGCCGCCACGTTGACCGCGTCACCGACGACGACCTCCTGCCCCTGGACCGCGTCGCCGACCACCACCTCCCCGGTGTTCACGCCGGTCCGCAGGGCAAGGCGCACGCCCCACGCCGCCTCGAGCTCGCCGTTCAGCTCGGCCAGCGCCTCGGCCAGCTCCGCGGCGCCGCGCACCGCCCGCAACGCGTCGTCCTCGTGCAGCCGGGGGATGCCGTAGACCGCCATCACGGCGTCCCCGATGAACTTGGTGACGGTGCCGCCATGACGGGCGAGCACCTCGGCGGCGCGGTCGTAGAACCGGGTCATCACCTCCCGGAGCGACTCAGGGTCGAGCCGCTCACCGAGCGGCGTGAACCCCACGAGATCGCTGAAGACCACCGTGACCGTTTTGCGTACCTCCCGGCCCACGCCGGAGGCGGCGAGGGGGGACCCGCAGGCAAGACAGAACCGGGCCCGCGCCGGATTGTCCTCGCCACACCGCCCACAGATCGGCATGCCGAGAAGCGTAGGAGGCGGGCCTGGCCATGGCCACCCTCCCGGCCGCCGTGAAGGATCAGGGATAGCCGCCGCCGGCCGCCTTCTCCTGGACCAGCGCGCCGTCGGCGGTGAGGACGAACCACACGTCGCCCACGCCCTGGCCGTTGGTGTCGCCGGGCTTGGCGTCGCCGGCGAAGTAGTAGAGGGGCCGGCCGTCGTAGGTCACCTGGGAGGTGCCGTTGGGTTGCATGCTGGTGGACAGCAGCGAGGCCTGGGCGCCGGTGCCGGCGGTGGCGGTGCCGGTGAGGGCCGGCCAGTTGGTGGCGCACTCGCCGCTGCAGGCCGACTGGTCGCCCTTGTCCTTGGTGAAGGCGTACAGGGTGCGGCCCTCGGCGTCGACCAGGATCTCGCCGAGCCTGCTGCTGGCGACGGCGACGGTGGCGCCGCTCGCCTCCTGGGCCGCGGTGGTCTCCGGGGCCGCCGGCGCCGCGGTCCCGGACGCCCCGTCGTCGTCGCCGCCGCACGCCGCCAGGGCGACGGCGAGCGCCGCCAGGAGCGCTGCGCGGGTGAATGCCTTCCTCATCACGGGCCCTCCCGGGAGGTCGTCGGTGCTGCATGGAGAACCCGCGGCCGGGGGCGATGGTTCCCCTGGGCTCAGGAGGCGACGTCGACGACCACGCGGACCGGGTCGCGCAGCTCGAGCACGCGGAACCCGGCCCGGTGGTCGAGCCCGATGCCGAGCCGGACCAGCCCTTCCCAGTCCTCGGCCAGCCCGATCTGCTTCACCTGGGCCAGGCCGGGGGTGAACCTGTCGGGCACGGTCTGGGTGCCGGGCCGGTGGTCGTCGCTGGCCGAGCCCTGGAAGGTCGCCTGGACCAGCGCCCCGCCCTGCAGGGTCAGGAACTCGTCGTCGGACTCGCCGAGGGTGATCTCACCGACGTACTCGATGCGGTAGCCGGGAACCCGGGTGCCCTCGAACTGGAACACCACCCGGTCGTAGCCCGGGTGGGCGGCGGCGCGGACGGCCGTGAGCTTCGCCGACGGCCCGTCCGGGGGCTCCCTGCGGCCAGGGCCCGTCTTCGCCTCCGTGGTCCACGCCGGCGCGCCGGTGGTCGTGGTCGAGGCCGGCGCCGTGGTGGTGGTCGCGGGCGCCCGGGAGGTGGCCGTCGTCCCCGGACCCGCCCGGTCATCCGAGCCGGACCGGTCACAGGCGCCGAGGGCCAGCAGCGTCAGGACGAGCAGCCCGGGAACCAGCCGGGCCGGTCGAGGAGCCATCGCCCAATCCGATCATGCGCGGGTCCGGGGAACGGTGCTGTCCCCCACCGATCATCTTGCACCGATCGCGGCGCCAGCGTGCGTCGTCCCAGGTGGCCATGGCCGACACCATCGCCGCGGCGGGGCTATCTCGCCGGGACCGCGCCGCAGGTCAGGTTCACGCCGGTGGCGGTCATGGCCGCGGCGTGGTCGGAGGCCAGGAACGCCGCCGCCCTGCCGACCTCGGCCAGGGACGCCAGCCGGTCCAGCTCCGTGGAGCGCCGCATCCAGCCGATCAGCTCGGGACGTGTCATGGCGCTCCCGGTGCCGTAGGCGGGGAACCGCTCGACGGTGGCGTCGAGGGCCTCGGGGAGGCCGGTCGTCTGGACCCAGACGACGCGGACGCCGTGGCGGCCCAGCTCGCAGGCCCACTGGCGGCACTGGCTCTCGATGGCGTCGAAGGTGACCCCGGTCCCGCCCACCTCGGGGATCGACAGCCGGCCGGTGGTCGCCGTGATGGCCATGATCACGCCCGACCCCCGCCGGGCCATATGGCGGGCGGCCGCCCTGGTGGTGAGGAACTGCGTGCGCATGGCGGTCACGATCGGCCGGGCGAAGTCCTCCAGCGACATCTCGAGCAGCGGGGCACCGTGGACGTCGCCGTGGCCGATGGCGTTGAAGGACACGTCGATGCCGCCGGCCCGCTCGGCAACGGCGTCGGCGTGCTCGTCGACGGCCCGTTCGTCGAGGGCGTCGACCCGCGCCGTCTCGACCTCAGCGCCCTCGCCGGAGAGCTCCCGGGCCACCTCGTCGAGGGTGGCGAGGGTGCGGCCGGCGAGGAAGACCCTCGCGCCCTCGCTGGCGAAGGCGCGGGCCACGGCGCGGCCGACCGACCCGGCGCCCCCGTAGACCACGGCGTTCTTGTGCTCGAGCAGCACCTTCGTCCTCCTTGGTGTCGAGTGCCGGACCGGGGATGGG
>DASUPQ010000364.1 GCA_036280995.1 Actinomycetota bacterium
TCTCGGTGTAGGCCAGCCGGGAGTGGTCGTCGATGGCGGTGTGCAGGTAGCCGTAGCCGAGCACCGGATGGTTGCCCTTGCGGACCGGGGTGCTGCGGCGGCTGTTGCGTTGGCCGCGTTGACGGCCGTGGCTGCGCCATCCGCCGCCGTCGGGGATGTTGCCCAGCTTCTTGACATCGACGTGCAGCAGCGCGCCGGGGTGCGGGTGTTCGTAGCGGCGCACCGGCTCGCCGGTCGCGCGGTCGACGTGGGCCAGCCGGCTGATGCCGCAGCGGACCAGGACCGCGTGCACCGTGGAGGCGGGCAGGCCGAGCTCGCCGGCGATGCCGACCGGGCCCAGCCGCCGCTTCCACCGAACGTGCACGATGCGGCGGACCACCGGCTGCGGGGTGCGGGTCGGCTGCCGGTGTGGCCGCGAGGAGCGGTCGACCATGCCCGCGGCGCCGAGCTCGAGGTAGCGGCTGGCCCATCGCTTGGCGGTGGGCCAGGCGACCTGGAAGCGCCGGGCCGCATCGGCGATCGGCACCTTCCGGTCGACGACCAACCGAGCCAGTTTCAAGCGTGCTCGGGGCGTCAGCGCCGCATTAGCGTGGGACATGAAGGCCTCCTGGCGATGGAGCGGTTCTCAGCAGCTCCACTCCACGCCGGGAGGTCTTCCTCGCTCAAGAGCAATCAGACCGTGTCGTCACACGATCTCGACCAACGTGCCTGGGCAGTACAGCTAGCCTCGATCTTTCATTCGACCCCGGTTGAGGTCGTGCGACACGGGGCGTAGATGCACGGAAGTGCCTGCTCAGCTTGGGATTCTGCTGCTTGTCGAAGGCGCAGGATCCCCGAGCTGAGAGGCACTCCGTGGGTGAACAGTAACCGGCGTTCCCGGCGGGTTCAGGTAGTCGCTGGGAGCGAGTCGTTGATCTCCTCCGCGGGCGGTTCGCTGCTCGCGCAGACGGCCGGGGTCAGCGGGCTGGACCGGGCGTTGAGCGCCCAGCTGGCGCCGTGGCGGGCCGGTCGGGCTCGCCATGATCCGGGCAAGGTCGTGCTCGATCTGGCGGTCGCGATCGCCCTGGGTGGGGACTGCCTGGCCGACCTGGCGGTCGTGCGGGCCCAACCCGAGCTGTTCGGCCAGGTCGCCTCCGATCCGACGGTCTCGCGGTTGATCACCACGCTGGCGGCCGACGCCCCGACCGCGTTGGCCGCGCTGCGCGCTGCCCGGGCCGCCGCCCGCGCCCGGGTCTGGCAGCTGCGGGCGCCGGTGGCCGGGAACGCCCCGGTGATCATCGACCTGGATGCCACGATCGTGGGAGCGCACTCGGAGAAGGAGGGCGCGACCCCGACCTGGAAGCGCACGTTCGGGTTCCACCCGCTGCTGGCCTTCCTCGACCACGGGCCCGGTGGCACCGGCGAGCCGGTCGCCGGCCTGCTGCGCACCGGCCGCGCCACGGCGAACAACGCCGCCGACCACATCAGCGTGCTCACCGACGCTCTCGCGCAGCTGCCGGCCCAACACCGCGCCCGGGTGTTGGTGCGCGGAGACAGTGGCGCCGGGGTGCACGCCTTCGTGCACCACATCCATGACCTCGGGCTGCAGTATTCGGTCGGCATCTACGCCCACCAGCCGGTTCTGGATGCCCTGGCCGCGCTGCCGCGACAGGCGTGGAAGGCCGCACTGGACCCCGACGGCCGCCCGCGCACGGGCGCGCAGGTCGCCGAGCTGACCCGCCACCTGCGTCCAGCGCGTGACCCCTGGCCACCGGGCATGCGGGTCATCGCCCGCCGCGAGCGGCCGCACCCGGGCGCCCAACTGCGTCTCACCGACGCCGACGGCTGGCGGATCACCCTGTTTGCGACCAACGCCCGCGGCGGCCGGATCGCCGACCTCGAGGTCCAGCATCGGCTCCGGGCCCGAGCCGAGGACCGGATCCGCTGCCTGAAAGACACCGGACTCCGCAACCTGCCGCTGCACGACTTCGCCGCCAACCAGATCTGGCTCGAACTCGTCGCCATGGCCGCGGACCTGCTCGCCTGGACCCAGCACCTGGCGCTCGCCGACACCCCCGCCCGGACCTGGGAACCCAAGCGGCTGCGACTGCGGCTGCTCAACATCGCCGGCCGCATCATCCAGACCGGCCGCCGCCACCTGCTGCGATTACCCCGCGGCTGGCCCTGGGCCGATCACCTGCTGCGCGGACAGCACCGACTCGACACGCTGGCGACCTGACTTCCCGCCCCATCCCGACGATCAAGGATCGGAAGCCGCAGCAGACGCGGAGTTCCATCGCGCCCTACCGCGATCGCCCATCCGATCACGCCGCGCACATCACACGCGCCAAGTTCACGAAAGATCGAGGCTAGGTGCCCGCCGCCCTCCGCTCAACCGCGCAGTTCCGCGTTGAGCCGTGCGGCTTGTCGCGTGAGGTGGTCGCGTTCGGGGAGGTTGGGCGCTGATCGGGCGGCTTCGGCGTAGAGCCGTGCTGCGGTCACCGGGTTCCCGTTCCGCTCGTGCAGGTACGCCGCGACGGCGGCGTGGCGGGGCAGGGAGGGGTCGAGCCCGGCCAGGGCGGCCAGGCCCTCCCGCGGGCCGTCGGCCTCGCCGACCGCGACGGCCCGGTTCAGGCGGGCCACCGGGCTGTCGGTGAGGCGCACCAGTTCGTCGTACCACTCGACGATCTGCACCCAGTCGGTCTCCTCGGCCGTCCGGGCGTCGGCGTGGAGCGCGGCGATGGCGGCTTGGGCCTGGAACTCCCCCAATCCGTCGCGGGCGAGGGCCGCCTGGAGCACGTCGACGCCCTCGGCGATCAGGCGGGTGTTCCACAGGCTGCGGTCCTGCTCGGCAAGCGGCACGAGCCTGCCGTCAGGGCCGGTCCGTGCCGGGCGCCGTGCGTGGTGGAGTAGCATGAGCGCGAGCAGGCCCGCGACCTCCTCATGGTTGGTCTTGGCCGCCAGCTGGCGCGTGAGCCGGATCGCCTCGGCGGCGAGGTCGACGTCGCCGGAGTAGCCCTCGTTGAAGACGAGGTAGAGCACGCGCAGCACC
>DASUPQ010000365.1 GCA_036280995.1 Actinomycetota bacterium
GTCGGCCTCGACCACGGTGGCGTCGATCCGGACCGCACGAGCAGCAAAGCGGGTTTCCCGCTGGGCCTTGCCGATCACCACCCGAGTCAGCTCGGCGAGGACCTCGGGGCCCAGCCGGCGGACTAGCTTGCGGACGGTCGACTCGTCCGGCACCCGCTGGGTCAGCGGGATGAGGCAGAACCGGCGCAGGTGCAGCGAGTCCGACACCTCCCGCACCAGCGTCTCGTACCCCCAGCCGGTGCGCTGCTTGATGACCATGAGCCGCACGAAGCTGCCCATCGGGATGGTCGGCCGGCCATGGCCGCGAGCGGTCTGCGCCCAGACCTGCTCGATCGGCGCCAGCAGCCGCCGGTCGACCAGCAGCCGGTCCAGCGCCGCCAGGTCCCTGGGCAGCTCATGAACCTCGACCGGCAGCAGCTCGTCCAGCAGCGACTCCACCTGCCCACCCGCCAACCGCAGCATCCGCCCTCCCAGGGTCCAACCCGACGGCTGGATTCTCCCTCTCACTAGGACCGATAGTCACCGGCTTCCTCGTGCTGGTTCTGGTTGTTCACCGCCATGACAGGCATCTTCACCCCTGCCTACTCGGTGTCCAAGAGAACCGGGAGCGATGGACATAGGTCCTGTCCGGGTTTGCGATCCAGCCTTCCGAGTGTCAAATCAGCTCAGCAACGGACCACTAGAGCCGGTCACCAGGAGAAAGGCGTCGATGGGCCTCACGAGCTCGGGCGTCCGCGGCCGAGGCGCCGTAGCGTTGCAGCATGGCACGGGACTTCCAGCCGGCCAGGCGCATCAGGTCGGTCTCCCCGCCGCCTTCGGCCAACCACTGGTGCGCGAAGGTGTGGCGTAGCTGGTGGGGGTGCAGGCCGGGCAGACCAGCCTGCTCGCCGCGGCGCCGCAGCATCTGCACCAGGCCCCATCTGGTCAGCCGGCCCTGCAGCCCAAGCCAGAGCCAGGGGAGCGCGGCGTCCTTGTGGCGAGCCCGGGCGCGAAGGTAGCGGTCCAGGGCGGCGCCGGCCTTGTGGCCGAACGGCAGCGCCCGCTCGCGGCGGCCCTTGCCGAGCACCAGCAGCACGTCCAGGTCCAGGTCGAGGTGGGCGAGCTTGAGGTCGACCAGCTCGGCCCGGCGGGCGCCGGTGTCGAGCAGCAGCATGATCATGGCGGTGTCCCGGCGGGCCTCGAAGCCCTTGCCGGCGCAGGCGGCCAGGAGCCGGCGCAGCCCGTCGTCGGGGATCACGGGTACCGGCTGGTCGGGGATGATCGGTGGTCGCATCTTGGCCATCGGGCTGGCCGGGAGCTCGTCTTCGTCCTCGAGCCACTGGTAGAGCAGCTTGAGCACCTTGTAGTAGGTGGCGGCGGTGGCGGCGGCCCGTCGGGTGAGCAGGTCGCCCAGGTAGGCCTCCAGGTCGGCCCGGCCGGCCGCGGCGAGGGTGGTGCCCCGGCTCCCGGTCAGGAAGGCCTCGGCCTGGCGGAGGGCGATCAGGTAGGTGGCCACCGTCTGGTCGGAGCGGTTCTCGGCGCGCAGGTGCCGCTCGAAGGAGCGGAGCAGGGGGTTGGGCGCGGCCGGGTCCATGCCCGCAGAAGTAGCACAGTTAAGTGGTGTCCATCCGTTATGCGTCCACCCAGACGGGCCTCGAACGCGAAGCTGACCAGCGTTTCCGCTGGTCAGGGCCTTGTGGTGGGCGCGACAGGGTTTGAACCTGTGACCTCTTCCGTGTCAGGGAAGCGCTCTCCCGCTGAGCTACGCGCCCGGGTGGGCCCCGATCATATAGGTGAACGGGTGGAGGCGGTGCCCGGAATTGAACCGGGGTACAGGGTTTTGCAGACCCTTGCCTGAACCACTCGGCCACACCGCCGTGCCCCTCGTGGAGCCGCCCTCCGGTGACCCGGAGGGCGGTGACCCGTGGGCCGGAGGCCCCGAGGGTGGGAGCGGATGACGGGACTCGAACCCGCGACCCTCACCTTGGCAAGGTGATGCTCTACCAACTGAGCCACATCCGCGCGAGGCGAGCACTATAGCAACGCCCTGATGGCTCCCTCAACCATCATACGCTGGTGTGCTAGCTTGCCTTGCGACCGAGGCAAACCGATGTCCGCCGGCCGACGAAGACCTAGCAGGAAGGGTCCGAGCGCGTGCGAGGAACGTCCTATCAGGGTCTTCGGGACGACCAGCTGGTCGAGCTTGTGGCCCAGAAGGACGCGGGCGCCCTCGAAGCGCTGTACGACCGCTATGGGCCGGCCGCCTACTCGCTCGCGCGCCGGATCCTGACCGAGGAGACGTTGGCGCAGGATGTCGTGCAGGAGGTGTTCCTCTCGCTGTGGCGTAACGCTGGCCGGTTCGACGCTGGGCGGGGGACGGTCGCCACCTACCTGCTGTCGATGACGCACCACCGGGCCGTGGACGTGGTGCGGCGCGAGGAGAACCTGCGCCGCTGGCGGACCTCGGACGAGGGGCTGGAGTTCGAGCCCGACCCGAAGGCGCGGGTCGAGGACGACGTGGTCGCGTCCGAGCGCCGGGCCGAGGTGCGGGCGGCGCTGGGGGAGCTGCCGGTCGCCCAGCGCGAGGCCCTGCTGCTCGCGTACTTCGGGGGCTACACCCAGCGGGAGGTCGCCGCCCTGGTCGGGGTGCCGCTGGGCACGGTGAAGACGCGCATGGCGGCCGGGATGCGCAAGATGAAAGAGGCGCTGCAGGACGCCGGTACCGAGGAGCACCCGTGGACACGCCAATAAGCCACAGCGAGTACGAGGAGCTCGCCGCCGGCTACGTGCTGGGTGCCCTTGAGCCCGACGACGAGCACGTCTTCCGGCGTCACCTCGAGGGCTGCGCGGCCTGCGA
>DASUPQ010000366.1 GCA_036280995.1 Actinomycetota bacterium
GATGGTCGACCGGTTCGCCGTCCACGGCGCCACCCTCGACGACGTGTTCCTGGCCCTGACCGGCCACCCGGCCGGGCAGCCCGACCACGACTACGAGAACGAGCACCGGAAGGAGCCCGCGAATGTCTAGCTACGGCCGACTCCTCGATCGCGGCTGGGGGACCGTGCCACCTGCCGGCTGGGCCGTTGTCGCCGACTGGGCGGCCATGGCCGGCCGCAGCCTGCGCATGGCCCGGCGCAACGTCGACGTCCTGCTGACCTCGCTGGCCCTCCCGGTCCTGCTGATGCTGCTGTTCGTCTACCTGTTCGGCGGGGCCATCCAGACCGGCACCCGCTATGTGACCTACGTCGTCCCCGGGGTGCTGCTGCTGTGCGCCGGGTTCGGGGCCTCGATGACCGCCGTCAGCGTGACCACCGACATGACCGGCGGCATCATCGACCGCTTCCGGTCGATGGACGTGACCGGGCCGGCCATCCTGGCCGGGCACGTCGCGGCCAGCGTGGTCCGCAACCTCGCCTCCACCGTGCTGGTGTTCGGGGTGGCCTTCCTGATCGGGTTCCGCCCGAACGCCGGGCCGCTGGACTGGCTCGCCGCCGCCGGCGTGCTGCTCCTGTTCATCCTGGCCATCTCGTGGCTGTCGGCCGCGGTCGGGCTGCTCGCCCGCTCGCCCGAGGCGGCCGGCGGGTTCAGCTTCCTGGTCATGTTCCTGCCCTATCCGAGCAGCGCCTTCGTGCCCATCGAGACCATGCCGGCCTGGATCCACGGGTTCGCCCAGCACCAGCCCGTCACCCCGGTCATCGAGACCCTGCGCGGCCTCCTCCTCGGCCTCCCCGTCGGGACCAGCCCGGCCCGGGCGGTGGCCTGGTGCCTCGGCATCCTGGTCGCCTCGGTGGCCGTCTCCGGGGTGCTGTTCCGCCGCCGCACGGCCTGACGGCAGGGCCGGCCGCCACCTCAGCGGGGAGGCCGGGGCACCAGGATGGCCCCGGTGCGATCGTCCCCGGCGACCAGGGTGGCGGCCGGCCCGTGCGTCCACCACCACAGCCCCACGTACGCGCAGACGTGGGCGTCGGCCAGGTCCTCGACCGCCTTCAGCCCCGCCCCCCGCAGCGCCTCCAGCCGCCCCAGCTCCCGGGCCAGCAGGCCCGCCGGGTCGACCCGCAGCCGCGGGTCCGCCGCGGCCAGCCCGTTCAGCACCGCCGCCACCGCCCGGAGCCCGGCCCGCCGCGCGGCCGGCGGCCCCTTCTTGTAGCGGACGGCCCGCTCCAGCCCGCCCAGCTCGACCAGGGCCGGCGCCGGGAACACCTCCACCGCCCACCACCCGGCCCGCCGTCCCGGGTCCCGCGGCACCGTCAGGTACGGCCGCGGCGACCGCCCGACCAGCTCCATCGCCCGCACCCGCCCCCCGAGCAGCCCCAGGTTGGTCGGGTACGGCCCCGCCCCGGCCCGCCCGTAGCGCCGCTGCAGCTCCGCCTCGGCCGCCCGCCGGGTCCCGGCCGGGTTGGTCACGACCAGCGGCGCGTCCAGCGCCACCACCGCCCCACCCCGGTCGTGCGCGGCCAGGACCCCCGACAGCTCCTCGTCGGAGGTCGCCCACCCCTCGTCGAGCACGACCCCACCCGGGTCGAGCACGGCCACCCCCGAAGGCCGTCGCCCACCCCAGGCCAGGTCCACCCCCACGAACCGCACCGTCCATGCCTCCCTCAGCCGATCCCGGCCACGCGATACGCTCGGGGCGCGATGGCGGCGCTGCCGAGCGAGCGGGCGTGTCCCCGGACGACCAGCACGCGTGCCGTCACGGTTGTTCTCGGGACGGCGCGATCGCGGGTTGAGGTGCCACAATACGTTCTCCGCCAGCATCGCTCGAAAGGTCTTCGTTGCTCGTCCTCGCCATGGACACCGCCACCCCGGTCACAGGCGTGGCCGTCGGGTCGGAGGCGGGCACCCTCGCCGAGGTGGCCGTCCGCCACGAGCGCCGCCACGCCGAGGTGCTCGTCCCGGCCGTGCGCTGGGTGCTGGAGCAGGCCGAGGTCGACCCGGGGGCGCTGGCCGGGGTGGCCGTGGGCACCGGGCCGGGGCTGTTCACCGGCCTGCGGGTCGGGGTCTCCACGGCCAAGGCGCTGGCCCAGGCATGGGGGCTGCCGATGGTGGCCGTGCCCAGCCTCGACCTGATCGCCTTCGCCCACCGCCACGTCCGCCGGGCCATCTGCCCGGTGATCGACGCCCGCCGGGGCGAGGTGTTCTGCGCCCTGTACCGCCACGCCCCCGGTGGGGTGGTGCGGATCACCGACTACCAGGTGCTCCGCCCCGACCAGCTCGCCGCCGGGATCGAGGCCAGGGGCGAGGAGCTGCTGCTCTGCGGCGACGGGGCCCTCCTGTACCGGGAGGCGTTCGAGCACCTGGGCGAGCAGTCCCTGATCGGGGGGCTGACCCAGTCCTCGCCGTCGGCGGCCGCCCTGGTCGAGCTGGCCCTCCCGCGGATGCTCCGGGAGGAGTTCACCAGCCCGCTGGACGTCACTCCCCTGTACCTGCGGCGTCCCGACATCGACCCCAACGTCGAGCGGCGGCTGGCAAGCGGCGGGGCGGCGTGATGGCCACCATCTACCCGCCAAGGCGCCAGGTCGACGACCCGCGCCAGCCGCTGGCGATCGAGCTGGTGCCGATGCGCCGGCGCCACATCCCCCAGGTGCTGGACATCGAGCGCCAGGTGTACCCGCGGCCGTGGACCATGACCCTGTTCCTGTCCGAGATCGTGCAGCGCTCGACCCGCTTCTACATCGTGGCCAAGGCCCGCCGGCAGGTCGTCGGGTATGCCGGGCTGATGGTGTTCGGGGACGAGGCGCACGTGACCAACATCGCCGTCGACCCCGCCGCCCACCGCCGCAAGGTCGCCTCCCGGCTGCTGTTCGCGCTGGTCACCGAGGCCCGGCGCCGGGGCGCGACCGCCTGCACGCTCGAGGTCCGGGTGGCCAACCACGCCGCCCAGGGTCTCTACCACCAGTTCGGCTTCGCCCCGGTCGGGATCCGCAAGAACTACTACGCCGAGACCGGCGAGGACGCCCTGATCATGTGGGCCGAGGGCCTCCAGGCCCCGGCCTACGGCGAGCGCCTGGCCGGCCTGGCCGCCCGCATCCCCGAGCCCCGGGAGCTGTAGCGGTGCTGGTGCTCGGGATCGAGACCTCCTGCGACGAGACCGGCGTCGCCCTGGTCTCCGACGGCCGCCTGGTCCGCTCCAACGTGCTCGCCGACCAGCAGACCCTGCACGCCCGCTACGGCGGGGTGGTGCCCGAGGTCGCCTCCCGGGCCCACGTCGACCTGCTCCACCCGGCCGTTGAGCAGGCCTGCGCCCTCGGCGGGGCCCGCCTGTCGGACGTCGACGCGGTCGCGGTCACCGTCGGCCCCGGCCTGGCCGGCTCCCTGCTCGTCGGGGTGGCGGCGGCCAAGGCCTACGCCCTCGCCCTCGACCGGCCCCTGGTCGGGGTCAACCACCTGATCGCCCACGTCTACGCCAACGTGCTCGACCACGGGACCCTGCCCCTGCCGGCGGTGGTGTTCGTGGTCTCGGGCGGGCACACCAGCCTGCTGGCCATGGACGAGCAGGGGGCGTTCCGGGGTCTCGGCCAGACCATCGACGACGCCGCCGGCGAGGCCTACGACAAGGTGGCCCGGGTGCTCGGCCTCGGCTACCCGGGCGGCCCGGTGGTGGACCGCCTGGCCCGCGACGGCGACCCGGCCGCGGTCCGGTTCCCCAGGGCCCTGCTGGACGACGGCTCCGACGACTTCTCGTTCTCCGGCATCAAGACGGCCGTGCTCCGGCACGTCCGGGCGGCCGGGCCGGACGTCAACGTGGCCGACGTGGCCGCCTCGTTCCAGGAGGCGGTGGTCGACGTGCAGATCAGCAAGGTCCTCGGGGTGGCCAAGCGGGAGGGCCTTGACACGATCCTGCTCGGCGGGGGCGTGGCCGCCAACTCGCGCCTGCGGGCCCGCCTGGCCGCCGAGGCCGAGGACCTCGGCCTCCGCGTGCTCGTCCCCTCCCCGGCCCTGTGCACCGACAACGGCGCCATGGTGGCCTGCGCCGGCAGCTTCGCCCTGGAACGGGGCGAACGCACCCCCCTCGACGTCGGCGCCGACCCCAACCTCCAGATCATCCCGGGCTTCGGCCGCCGCGCCCCCCGCCGCCCCAAGCGCCGCGACCGGTCGTGACGCCGGGGTCGGGGGGGCCGGGCACACGGTGAAGGCCGGCGAGCCCCTGGGTGCTCGCCGGCCGTTGGTGGCTGCCGGTTGAGGAGGTCGCCGTCAGGCAGCCACGACCCGGTGCGCGTGCCGGCGGTGGGCGGTCCAGCCGGCCGTGGCGGCGGCGCCGACGACCAGGCCGCCGACCAGGCCCAGCAGCAGGACGGCCAGGGGGTCCAGGCCACGGCCGGTCGCGGCCGGGACCGGCTGCGGGGCGATCGTGACCACGGGAGCAGCGGGGCCGAGGTTGCGCTCGCCCGCCCGGACCTGCTCCACGGCCGACTGGGCGGCGGTGGCCGCGAACTGGCGCTCGCCGGCCCGAGCCTGCTCGATGGCGGCCTGGGTGCGGGCGGCGGCCGCGGTCTCGATGCCGCGCAGCAGCCGGTCGTTCTGGTCCTCGACCGGCGCGGCCGCCTTCAGGTTGTGGTCCAGCTCCGACTGGTACAGCGCCTTGCGCTGCTCGTTGAGGTCCTCGGCGGCCACGGCGACGGCGGTCGTCCCGATGGCGAGCGCCGCGCTCAGCGCCAGCACGGTCAGCGCCCGGTGGGTGGTGCGGCTCATGGCGTCCCTCCTTGTGAGTCTGTTCACAAGCGTTCTACGCCTCGACCGTTCCGGCAGCGTGACGGCACCATGACGACCCGGCCGATTTTGAAGTTTTTCCTCGGTTGACGGGGGCCGGTCCGGGTTCCTAGGATGCGGTTAGCACTCACAGAAGCCGAGTGCTAACATCCGCGCCGAACGTGTATCCCTTCAGGCCCGCCGCTGGGTGGGGCCACCACGCACGAGGAGGAAGGATGGGCGTCAGCCTGCAGCCGCTCGAGGACCGCATCGTCGTCAAGCCGAGCGAGGGCGAGGAGATGACCGCCTCCGGTCTGGTCATCCCCGACACCGCCAAGGAGAAGCCCCAGGAGGGCGAGGTCCTGGCCGTCGGCCCCGGCCGCTTCGAGGACGGCAACCGCGTGCCGCTCGACGTCAAGGTCGGCGACAAGGTCATCTACTCCAAGTACGGCGGCACCGAGGTCAAGCTCGCCGGTGACGAGGTGCTGATCCTCTCCGCCCGCGACGTCCTCGCGATCGTCAACAAGTAACGAGGTAGCGCGAAGCCATGCCTAAGCAACTGCTGTTCGATGTCGAGGCGCGCCGTTCCCTCGAGGCCGGGGTCGACAAGCTGGCCAACGTGGTCCGCGTCACCCTCGGCCCCAAGGGCCGCAACGTCGTCCTCGACAAGAAGTGGGGCGCCCCCACCATCACCAACGACGGCGTGACCATCGCCAAGGAGGTCGAGCTCGAGGACCACTACGAGAACCTCGGTGCCCAGCTGGCCAAGGAGGTCGCGACCAAGACCAACGACGTGGCCGGCGACGGCACCACCACCGCCACCGTGCTCGCCCAGGCCCTGGTCCACGAGGGCCTGCGCAACGTGGCCGCCGGGGCCAACCCGATGGGCCTGAAGCGGGGCATGGAGAAGGCCACCGACGCGGTCGCCGAGGCGATCCGCAACCAGGCCCGCGAGATCGAGAGCCAGGACGAGATCGCCTCGGTGGCGGCCATCTCGGCCCAGGACGCCGAGATCGGCAGGACCATCGCCGAGGCCATGGACAAGGTCGGCAAGGACGGGGTCATCACCGTCGACGAGTCGCAGACCTTCGGCATGGAGCTCGAGTTCACCGAGGGCATGCAGTTCGACAAGGGCTACATCTCGCCCTACTTCGTCACCGACCAGGACCGCATGGAGGCGGTGATGGAGGACCCCTACATCCTCATCGCCAACTCCAAGATCTCCTCGGCCCAGCAGCTGCTGCCGGTGCTCGAGAAGGTCGTCCAGGCCGGCAAGGCGCTGGTCGTCATCGCCGAGGACGTCGACGGGGAGGCCCTGGCCACCCTGGTCGTCAACAAGATCCGCGGCACCTTCAAGAGCGCCGCCGTCAAGGCCCCGGGGTTCGGCGACCGCCGCAAGGCCATGCTGGCCGACATCGCCACCCTGACCGGTGGCCAGGTCATCAGCGAGGAGGTCGGCCTCAAGCTCGAGAACGCCACCCTCGACCTGCTCGGCCGGGCCCGCCGGGTCACCGTCACCAAGGACGACACCACGATCGTCGAGGGTGCCGGGTCGGCCGATGACATCAAGGGCCGGATCGCCCAGATCAAGCAGGAGATCGAGCGGACCGACTCCGACTGGGACCGCGAGAAGCTCCAGGAGCGGCTGGCCAAGCTGTCCGGCGGCGTGGGCGTGATCAAGGTCGGCGCGGCCACCGAGGTCGAGCTCAAGGAGAAGAAGCACCGCATCGAGGACGCCCTGTCGGCGACCCGGGCCGCGGTCGAGGAGGGCATCGTCGCCGGCGGCGGCGTGGCCCTCATCCGGGCCCAGGGCGCGCTCGACAAGCTCGACCTGGGGGGCGACGAGGCGACCGGCGCGACGATCGTACGCAAGGCGCTCGAGCTGCCGCTGTACTGGATCGCCGCCAACGCCGGGCTCGAGGGCGCGGTGGCCGTCGCCAAGGTGCGCGAGCTGTCCGACAACCAGGGGCTGGACGCCTCCACCGGCGAGTACGTCGACCTGTTCAAGGCCGGCGTGGTCGACCCGGCCAAGGTGACCCGCTCCGCCGTCCAGAACGCCGTCTCCATCGCCTCCCTGCTGCTGACGACCGAGACCCTGGTCGTGGACAAGCCGGAGGAGGAGGAGGCCGGCGCCGGCGGCGCCCACGGCCACCCGCACGGCATGGGCATGTAACCGGCTCCACCCGCACGACACGGGTCCCGGCCTCCTCCGGCCGGGGCCCGTTCGCGTGCCGGGGTCAGACGAGGCCGAACCTACATGCGCCAGAAGGGGCCGGTGAGCCCCAGCTCGGCGAAGATGGCGGTCGCCTCGGCAGGGGTACGGCGGCGGTGGTCGTCGTGCAGCCGGTCCCCGTACCAGACCTTGCCCAGGCGCCACATGGTGGCCAGGTCGACCACGGCCCCGACCGGCTCGCCGGTGGCGGCCGCCCAGTCCTCGACGTGCCCGGCGTGGCAGGCCAGGCGGATGGTCGAGCAGGTCCGGACCACGTCGTCCCACCAGCGGGCGGCCGGGACGAGGAAGTGGGCCAGGTACGGCTCGGGCGGCGGCGCCTGGGGGTCGGCCAGCAGGGCCAGCGGCCGCCCGCAACCCAGGCAGGTGGTCGCGACCAGGACCGGCTGGTCGAGCGCGGCCATGATCCCGAAGGAGTCCCAGGCGCAGCCGCCCCACCACTTCTGCTCGTCCGAGGCGACCACGAAGCCCATCGGCCGGCTCGAGAACGGGTGGGCCATGCGGACCCCGACCCGGTCGGCGTCCAGCACCAGCACGTGGTCGTCATGCAGGCGTCCCCAGCCGGCCAGGACCTCCTCGACCCCGAGCTGGAGGCGGCGGGCGGCCTCGGCGGCCGTCGGCGGACGGCCCTCCTCCACGAACTCCCGGTAGACGACCTGGCGCAGCTCCCGCAGGCGCTGGGTGTCGTCGGCCTCCACGGCTGCTCCCTTCGCTGTGCCCTACCGGCACGAAGAGTACGCTGAACTCGACACACGGGAGCCCGGGCCACCGGGCTGAGAGGGCGGCTACGGGGCCGCCGACCGTCGGAACCTGCACCGGATAATGCCGGCGGAGGGAGGAGAGCCACACGACCCCCCAGCAGCCAGCCGCCGACGCCGTCGTGGTCGGGGGCGGAGTGATCGGCCTCGGCATCGCCTGGCGGGCGGCCACGGCCGGCCTGTCGGTGACCGTGGTCGACGAGGCCCCGGGCCGGGGCGCGTCCTGGGCCGCCGCCGGGATGCTGGCCCCGGTCACCGAGGTCCACTACGGCGAGCGCCCGCTGCTCGGGCTCAACCTGGCCGCGGCCGGCCGCTGGCCCGCCTTCGCGGCCGAGGTCGAGCAGGCGAGCGGCCAGCCGGTCGGCTACCGTCCCGCCGGCACGCTGGCCGTGGCCAGGGACGCCGACGACAACGCCGCCCTCGAGGACCTCTACCGGTTCCAGCTCCGCTGCGGCCTGGAGGTCGAGCGCCTGCGCAGCCGCGAGTGCCGCCAGCTCGAGCCGGGCCTGGCCCCGAGCATCCGCGGCGGCGTCCTGGCCGCCGGCGACCACCAGGTCGACAACCGCGCCCTGGTCGAGGCCCTCCTGGTCGCCTGCGAACGGGCCGGGGTGCGGACGGTGGCCGGGCGGGTCGCCGAGCTGGCCACCGACGGCGACCGGGTGACCGGGGTGGTCCTGGCCGGCGGCGAGCGGCTGGCCGCCGGGGCGGTGGTGCTGGCCGCCGGGTGCTGGAGCGGCGGGCTCGGCGGGGTGGCGGCCGAGGCGCTGCCGCCGGTGCGGCCGGTCAAGGGGCAGCTGCTGTACCTGCGGGGGCCGGCCGACCAGCCGCTGTGCCAGCGCAACGTGCGTGGGCTCGAGGTCTACGTGGTGCCCCGGACCGACGGGCGGGTGGTCGTGGGGGCGACCGTTGAGGAGCAGGGCTTCGACACCCGGGTGACCGCCGGAGCCGTCCACGACCTGCTCCGGGCCGCGCTGGAGCTGCTGCCCGACGCGGCCGAGCTGGAGCTGGCCGAGACGGTGGTCGGCCTGCGGCCCGGGTCGCCCGACAACGCGCCCATGCTCGGCCCGGCCGGCCCCGAGGGGCTGGTGGTGGCCACCGGCCACTACCGCAACGGCATCCTGCTCACCCCGGTGACCGCCGACGCGGTGGCCGAGCTGCTGGCCAGCGGCCGCGTCCCCGACCTGATCGCGCCGTTCGCGCCCGACAGGTTCGCCCGCGGCGGCCGGCCCGAGGTCGGTGCCGAGAGGAGCGTGCCGTGACCGTGATCGTCAACGGCCAGCCGGCCGAGGTGGACCAGGGCCAGACCGTGGCCGGGCTGCTGGCCCGTCTCGGCCACCCGCCCGGCGGGCCGGGCATCGCCGTCGCCCTCAACGGCGAGGTGGTGCCCCGCAGCGCCTGGCCCACCACCGGCCTCGACGACAACGACCGCGTCGAGGTGCTCGGCGCCTCCCAGGGAGGTTGACTGATGGATGATCCCCTCGTCATCGCCGGCCAGGCGTTCACCTCCCGGCTGGTCATGGGGACCGGCGGGGCGGCCAGCCTGGAGGCGCTGGAGCGGGCCCTGGCCGCCTCCGGGACCGAGATGACCACCGTCGCCCTCCGCCG
>DASUPQ010000367.1 GCA_036280995.1 Actinomycetota bacterium
TGGTGGGCATCTGGGGCCGGGACCCGGCCAAGACCGCGGCGGCCGCCGAGCGCTTCGGCGTCGCCGGCCACACCGACCTGGACGGGCTGCTGGCCGAGGTGGACGCGGTGGCCATCGCCGTCCCCCCGGACGTGCAGGCCGAGCTGGCCGTGCGGGCCGCGGCCGCCGGGCGCCACCTCCTGCTCGACAAGCCGCTGGCCCTGTCGCTGGAGGCCGCCGACCGGGTCGCCGCCGCGGTGGCCGGCGCCGGGGTCGCCTCCCTGGTGTTCTTCACCCTCCGGTTCCTGCCCGAGGTCGCCGCCTGGATGGAGGACGCCCAGGGCGGGGACTGGCACGGCGGCGACGGCGCCTGGCTCGGAACGGCCCTGGAGCCGGGCAGCCCCTTCGCCGGCTCGCTCTGGCGGCGGCGCAAGGGCGCCCTCTGGGACCTCGGCCCCCACCTGCTCGCCCTGGCCGTCCCCGCCCTCGGCCCGGTCGAGCGGGTGGCCGCCGGCACCGGCCTTGGCGACACCGTCCACCTGGTCCTCGGCCACCAGGGCGGCGCCTCCAGCACCCTGACCCTCAGCCAGACCGTCCCCGAGGCCGCGGAAGGGCGGAGCTTCCAGCTCTACGGCCCCCGCGGCCGCTCGGCCGTCCCGCCGTTCGAGCTCGCCCACCTGGCCGCTCTGGCCGAGGCCATCCGCCAGCTCACGGCCATGGTCGCCGGCGGCGCGACCAGCCACCCCTGCGACGTCCGCCTGGGCCGCGACACGGTGGCCGTCCTCGACGCCGCCGACCGGTTCCTGACCGCCGCCCCCGAGTCCCGCTCGGCCGGCGTGGCCCGCTGACCGCCTAGGCGTCCTCGACCAGGATGGTGAAGCGGGCGGTGAAGGTGCCGCCGGGCTGGACCAGCGGGGTGGTGCCGGCGGCCAGGGCGGCGGTGGGGACGGTCATCGGCTCCAGGCAGACGAACTCGGCCCCCGGAGGGGCGAAGACCTGGGCGTGGTCGTAACCGTCGCCGTAGTCGACCAGCAGGCGGCGGCCGGCCGCCTCCAGGCCGAGGCGGCGGGCGGCGGGGTCCTGCTCCAGGGTGTAGAGGTCGTCGTAGGTGCGGTCGCCGACCGGGTCGGCCTCGGCCGGCTCGGCGGACGCCTTGCCGGTGGGCAGGCCCCGGCCGTCCAGCTCCAGGTGGGTGCGGTCGGGGAGCAGCAGCCGCCAGGCCGCCCGGGGCGCGCCCGGGAGCCGGAGGTAGGGGTGCCAGCCGAAGCCGACCGGGACGGGCCGGTCGCCGGTCGCGGCCAGGGTGGTGGTCACCGCCAGCGACGCCTCCTCGACCACGGCGGCCACGGTGAGGGTGTGGGGGAACGGGAACGCCGCCAGCAGCTCCGGCCGGGCGTCGTGGTCGAAGCTGGCCTCCAGCAGGGCCCGGTCGGCCTCGGCGGCCAGCCGCTCCAGCCGCCAGCCCCGCCGGGCGGTCAGGGTGCCGTGGATCGGCAGCCCGCCCGGGTCGGTGGCCAGGTCCAGGCCTTCGAGGTCGACCTCGACCCCGGCGGCGCGGTAGCGCCAGGAGGGCAGCCGGTTGGCCCAGGGGGCGAGGATGGGCAGGCCGGTGACGTGCCGGTCGCGGTAGCCGGCGACCCCGCCGGGCAGGGCCAGCAGGTCCTCGCCGCGGTGGCGCAGGGCGGTGCCGAGCAGCCCCAGCCCGGGCAGGAAGGTGGCCTCCAGCTCCCCGGCGGTCAGGGTCACGGCCGGCTCCCCGTCGACCACCCCGACCCGGATGGCGGGGCCGAGCCCTTTGTCCACCGGGGGCCTGGGCTTGAGGCCCCCGGACCCCCGGTCACTCACCGGTGGGCAGCTCCTCGTGACCGCCGAACTCCTTGCGCATGGCCGACAGCAGCTTCTCGGCGAAGTCGGCCTCCCCGCGGGAGGAGAACCGCTCGTACAGGGCGGTGGTGAGCACGTGGGCGGGCACGCCCGTCTCGACCGCCGCGGCCACCGTCCAGCGCCCCTCGCCCGAGTCCGACACCCGCCCCGAGAACCCGGCCACCGTGGGGTCCTGGAGCAGGGCGTGGGCGGTCAGGTCGAGCAGCCACGACCCGATCACGCTGCCCCGGCGCCACACCTCGGCCACGGCGGCGACGTCGAAGTCGTAGCGGTAGAAGGCGGGGTCGCGCAGGGGCGCCGCCTCGGCGCTGGCCTCCTCGGTGCGCTTGCCGACGTTCGCCTTGCGGAGGATGTTCAGGCCCTCGGCGTAGGCGGCCATGATCCCGTACTCGATCCCGTTGTGGACCATCTTCACGAAGTGGCCGGCCCCGGCCGGTCCGCAGTGGAGGTAGCCGAGCTCCTCGGGCGCCGGGTCGCCCTGGCGGCCCGGGGTCCGCCCGGCCGCCTCCAGCCCCGGGGCCAGGGCCCGGAACAGCGGGTCGAGGCGGGCCACCACCTCGGCCTCGCCGCCGATCATCAGGCAGTAGCCCCGCTCCAGCCCGAACACCCCGCCGCTGGTGCCGACGTCCAGGTAGTGCAGGCCCCGGGCGGCGAGCGCCTCGGCCCGCTGCATGTCGTCGCGGTAGTAGGAGTTGCCGCCGTCGATGACCACGTCGCCGGCCTCCAGCCGGCCGGCCAGCTCCTCCACGACCTTGCCCGCGACCCCGGCCGGGACCATCACCCAGGCCGCCCTTGGCCGGTCCAGCTTGGCCACCAGCTCCTCAAGGGAGGCGGCGCCGGCCGCCCCCTCGCCCTCCAGCTGGGCGACGGCGGCCTGGTTGCGGTCGTGGACGACGCACTGGTGGCCGGCGCGCTGCAGCCGCCGGACCAGGTTGGCGCCCATCCGGCCGAGGCCGATCATGCCAAGCTGCATCGTGAGCTCCTTCGGTTCGGGCCGCGCCAGGATGCTACGCGGCGTCGCCAACTCGAGAAAGCGGGGACCATGGCGGACCAGTTCGATGTGATCGTGATCGGTGCCGGCCCACCCGGGGAGGTGGCCGCCGGCCGCTGCGCCGTCGGCGGCCTGGCCGTCGCCCTGGTCGAGCGGGAGCTGGTCGGGGGCGAGTGCTCCTACTGGGCCTGCGTCCCGTCCAAGACCCTGATCCGGCCCGGCGACGTGCTGGCCGCGGCCAGGCGGGTCCCGGGCGCGGCCGAGGCCGTCACCGGCGAGCTCGACGCCGCCGCCGCCTTCGCCCAGCGCGACTACATGACCTCGAACTGGAGCGACCTGGGGGCGCTGGACTGGGTCGAGCAGGAGGGGATCGAGCTCGTCCGGGGCAGCGGCCGGCTGGCCGGGGAGCGGACCGTCCGGGTCGAGCTCCCCGACGGCGGCGGCCAGCGGACCCTCACCGCCCGCCGGGCGGTGGTGCTGGCCACCGGCAGCGCCCCGGTGATCCCGCCCGTGCCCGGCCTGGCCGAGGCGAGGCCCTGGGACAACCGGGGGGCGACCGCGGCCACCCAGGTGCCGGGCCGGCTGGTCGTGCTCGGCGGCGGGCCGGTCGGCTGCGAGCTGGCCCAGGCGTTCCGGCGGCTCGGCAGCCAGGAGGTCACGGTGGTGGTGCGGGGCGGGCGGCTGCTGGCCCGCGAGGAGCCGTTCGTCGGCCGTGAGGTCGAGGCCGCCTTCGAGGCCGAGGCCATCGCCGTGCGGACCCGGACCGAGGTGGCCTCGGTCTCGCGCGACCGTCCGGGGGGGCCGGTGACCGTGCGCTTGGGCGACGCCGGGGAGGTGGAAGGCGACGAGCTGCTGGTCGCGGCCGGCCGCCGGCCCCGCACCGGCGACGTCGGCCTGGAGGCGGTCGGCCTGGAGGGCGGCGGCCCGGTCCGGGTCGACCGGTCGCTGCGGGCCGAGGGGGTCGAGGGCGGCTGGCTGTTCGCGGTCGGGGACTGCAACGGGCTCGCCCCCTTCACCCACATGGGCAAGTACCAGGGCCGGCTGGCCGGCGACGTGATCCTGGGCCGCGACACCCACGACGTGGCCGACCACGGGGTGGTCCCGCGGGTCACCTTCACCGACCCGCAGGTCTGCGCCGTCGGGCCGACCGAGGCCGAGGCCCGGCGGGCCGGCCTGGACGTGCGGGTGGTCCGGACCGACACCGGCGGGGTGGCCGGCGCCTACACCCTGGGCAACGGGATCGCCGGCACCAGCCAGCTGGTCGTGGACCGGGCCCGCCGGGTCGTCGTCGGCGCCACCTTCACCGGTCCCGGCACCCAGGAGCTGCTCCACTCGGCCACCGTGGCCGTGGCCGGCGAGGTCCCCCTGGAGCGGCTGTGGCACGCCGTCCCGTCGTTCCCGACGGTCA
>DASUPQ010000368.1 GCA_036280995.1 Actinomycetota bacterium
GATCTCGGGACAGGCGATCAGCTCCGGCAGCTCGGTCCCTTTGCTTTCCAGTTCCATCTCCCCCGCCTTTCCAACGGTGCATCCGCCGCCAGTCTCCTGCGGCGGCGGCGGCTCGGCTGTGCCGGCCGGCACAGCGCGGACGTGCCGTCGGTCACGCCCCGCCGACGTCGAGCCCGGCCAGCACCCGCCGCAGCCACCAGGCGGTCGACTGGGCCAGGTCGGGGTCGACCGGCGACCGCAGCCCGGCGGCCATCGACCGGTAGCTGACCGCCTGGTGGGGGCACGGCGGCCGCCAGCGCGGCCATCTCGTCCTCCGACAGCCAGGTGGCCCGGTCGATCCCGGGGAGCCGGCCGCGGTGGCCCCGAGCGCCGGCAGCCAGGCCGCCGCCTCGGCCGCCAGCCGTCCCAGGCGGCGGTCGTGGACGCCGGCGGCGAGCAGCAGGCCGACGTGGGCGGTGGCCTTTACCTGGAGCCGGGCGAAGGTGCGGGCCACCTCCTCGACGACCTCGGCGGGCACGTCCCAGCCGAGCTCCTCGCCGAAGTCGTCCAGCACCAGCCAGCCGCGCTCGGCCTCCACGGCCAGCGGGGCGGGCACGAGGTCGCCGAACAGCCGGGCCAGCGTGGCCATGACCACGCCCTCGTTCACGAACGCGGGCGAGGGCGCGTTCGCCTTGAGGTAGACGTCCCCGGCGGTGGTCGGCGCCTGCAGGACGCAGGCCAGCTCCCAGGACCGGACCTCCCGCAGCGGCCCGGTGACGGGCCGGCCCAGCCGCTCCATCTCGGCGGCCAGCCAGGCCCCGGCCTGGGCGGCCCACCCCGGCTCGGCCCACGGCTGCGGGGCGGGCCCGGCGACCCCGGCCACGGTCAGCCGCCGACGTGCTCGGTGCGCAGCTCGTGGCGCTCGTCGGGCAGCCGGGCCTCGTACCAGATGCGGTGGCCGCCGCCGGGCAGGGGCAGGACGTCCAGGTAGCGGACGTCGGCCACGGGCGGGCCCTCGGCCTGCTCGAAGCGGCCGTCCCGGCCGGTCGCGGCGGCCAGGCCGGTCCGCTCGAACCAGTTCTCCTCGGCCGAGGCGCGGCCGTCGTAGGCGGCCCGGCCGTCGCTGAGGACGGTGGTGAGCCGGGCCCCGCGGGCGTCCCAGGCGCCCGGGCGGCCGCTCAGGACGGTGCCGTGCCAGTCCCACGACCAGCCGTCGTCGCTGGTGGCGTAGGCCGAGCTCATGCGGTCCTCGGCTCCGGGCACGTCAAGGGGGTGGCAGCAGATCCAGGCGTGCCAGCGCCCGTCGCGCAGCTGCACGATCGGGTCCTTGACGGCCATCCGCTCGTCGCCGGGGAAGACCGGGCGGGCCTCGGCCGCGGCCAGGCCCTCGGGGTCGGCGGCCTCGAGGGCCTCGATCCACCAGTGCTTGCTCTGGGGCGTGCCGCAGCAGACGTACAGCCGCCAGCGTCCCTCGGGGGTGCGGACCACCGCCGGGCGCTCCATCCACTGGGCGCCGAAGCGCGCCTGGTCGAGTGTGGCCACGGTGGTGAAGGTCTCGCCGTCGGACGAGCGGGCCACGACCGTCTGGTCGATCCCGTCGTGCCCGTTGCGCACCCGGTAGCCGACCACGAACCCCCCCTCGCCGTCCGGCGCGGCGCTGGAGGCGCCGGCCCACCAGCCGGGCCCGGCGCCGGGCGCCGGCACCGCGACCACGGCCCGGCCCATCCCGGGAAGGGGGAAATTTCCCATGCGCCGACCCTAACATCCCGGCGATCATACGGTCCGGCGGGCGGCGAGGGGAGCGGGTGCGGGTGGGCGGACAGGGGGCGCTGGAGGCGGCGGCGGAGCGGCTGACGGCGTTCGCCAGCCGGTGGCTCGCCCTGCCGGGGGCCCTGCCCGGCCTGGCGGTCGGGCTGATCGGCCCCGGCGGGTGGCGGCGCGAGCTGGCCGTCGGCGTCGCCGACGTCGCCTCGGGCCGGCCGCTGACCCCGGACGCGCTCATGCCGGTGGCCTCGGTCGGCAAGGCGATGACGGCCGCGGCCCTGCTGCGCGAGCACCAGGCGGGCCGGCTCGACCTGGACGCCCCGGTCCACGAGCACCTGCCCTGGCTGCCCCTGGCGACCCCGTTCGGGCCGATCAGCGTGCGCCACCTGCTGGGCCACACCGCCGGGATCGTCACCGGCATGGAGGGCTCACCGTCGCCGTACCTGGAGGCGCTCGCCCTCGCCCACACCCCGCCAGGGTGGCCGCCCGGGGAGAAGACCCGCTACTCCAACGTCGGCTACGCCGTGCTCGGGCTGGTGCTGGAACGGGTCGCCGGCTCCTCCTATGCCGAGGCGGTGCGGCGGCACGTGCTCGACCCCTGCGGCATGGCCGGCTCGGAGGCCGTCACCACCGCCGAGGCCCAGGCCCGGGCGGCCACCGGCCACGTCCGGCTGGCCGGCGGGGCCATGGTCCCCGCCCCCTGGGTGCCGACGGCGGCGGGGTCGGGGGCCACCCTCTGCACCGCCCCCGACCTCGGCCGGTTCCTCCGCGCCGTCGTCGCCGGCGACCCGCCGCTGCTGGCCCCGGCCGCCCGCGAGGACATGCTGACGCCCGTCCTGCCGATTCCCGACGGGGGTTACGGGTACGGCCTCGGCGTCGAGCTGGACGACCAGGACGGCTACCGCCGGGTCGGCCACCAGGGCGACTGCCCCGGCTACTGCAGCTACGCCTTCGGCTGCCCGGAGACCGGGGTCGGCGTGGTCGCCCTCGGCAACGGGCCCTGGCGGCCGCCGTCGGAGGAGGCCAGCGCCTGGGCGGTGGTCGAGCACGGCCTGGCCCTGCTGCGGGCGGCGGCCCTGGGCCGGGACCTGCCCCCCGACCCACCGGCCGACGTTCCCGAGCCGGCCGGCGACCCACCGGCGTCCCCGGCGCCGGCGCGCGACCTCCCCGCCGAGCTGGCCGCGCTGGCCGGGACCTACGCCGCCTGGAACCCGTGGCTGCCCCAGGTCGTCGTCCGCCCCGCGGCCGGCGGCGACGGGCTCGTCCTGGTCTGGCCCGAAGGCGACGAGGAGCCCCTGACCCCCGTCCCGGGCGGCGGCTTCCGCCTCGGCGACGACCCCGACAGCCCGGACCGGGTCACCTTCCAGGCCGAGGTCGAGGGCCGCCCCATGCAGGCCGTCGTGTCCGGCTGGCCCTTCGACCGGGTCGGCTGAGCCGGCCATGGAGCTCGACGCCGGCCGGCTGGTGCTGCGCCCCATCGACCAGGAGGTCGCCCGGGCCCTGCTGGAGGGACGCACCCCCGAGGGCGTGACGCTCGCCCCCGGCTACCCGTCCCGGTTCTCGGTCGAGGTGCTGGAGATGGTGGCCGGGGCCAGGCCGGGCGCGAGCGGCGGGTTCGGCCCCTACTTCATGGTCCGCAAGGCCGACGGCGCCGTCGTCGGCGAGATCGGCGCCGGCCTGGACGGCGCCACCGCCCAGGTCGGCTACACGGTGGTCGAGCCGAGCTGGGGCCAGGGGTACGCCACCGAGGCGCTGCGGGCGCTGCTGGCCCACCTGCTGGCCGACCCCAGGGTGGACAGGGTGCTGGCCGACACCCTGGTCGGGCACACGGCCAGCCGCCGGGTGATGGAGAAGGCCGGCATGCACCTCCACGACCGGCGCATGGGCGAGGTCGACGGTGAGCAGGCCGAGCTGGTCGTCTACGAGGCCAGGACGCTGCGCCGGCAGGAGGCCTCCGACGCGGTCAGCGGTCTGGGCTGGCGCTACGTCCTCGGCACGCTGCGCACGACCCTGCCGGTGGGCTCGCTGGCCGAGGCCGCCAAGGTGGCCGCGCGCATGGTGGCCGCCTGCGGGGACGACGCCGACGGGAGCCTCTCGATCGACGTCCGCCCCGACCTGGTCGTCCTGATCCTCCAGTCCAGGGTCAGCGCGTCGGTCACAGCGCGCGAGGTCGAGCTGGCCCGGCGGATATCGGAGGCGGCCGGCGGGATGGGGCTGGCGACCGATCCCGGGCTCGCCGGCGTCGGTCCCAGGTCGGTCCAGGTCCTGGAGGTGGCCATCGACGCCCTCGACATCGCCGCCGTCCGACCGTTCTGGAAGGCCGTCCTCGGCTACACCGACGAGCCCGGGCGCTCGGGTCCCGAGGATCCGCTGGTCGACCCCGTCGGCCAGGGCCCGGCGGTCTGGTTCCAACAGATGGACGCCCCGCGTCCCCAGCGCAGCCGCATCCACATCGACGTCTCGGTCCCCCACGACGAGGCCCGGCGCCGCATCCAGGCCACCCTGGCCGCCGGCGGCGTCGTCGTCTACGACGCCGAGGCCCCGGCCTTCTGGGTCCTGGCCGATCCCGAGGGCAACGAGGCCTGCATCACCACCTGGGAGGGCCGCGACCCCTAGCCGAACACGGTCGCCCAGTCGCGCTTGACGCTCACGACCGTCCAGCTCCGGGCCTTGGCCTCCTCGAGGGCGCGCTCGGCCCCGGCGACGTAGTCGAACTCGCGCTCGGGGTCGTCGTGCAGCACCAGCAGCCGCAGCCCGGGACGCGACGGGCCGCCGGCGTAGCGCAGCATCTCGATGTCGCCGTTGGAGTTCCCGGCGGCCACGATCGGCCGCCGCCCGATGCGGCTCCAGATCCGCACCGGCTTGACCGGGCCGTCGTCGAAGTAGTCCGGCTGGGCCTCGTACACGACCGAGCCGCCGTGCTCGTCCGGCTCGTAGCGCAGCGCGTTGCTGGTGCCGATGACCCGCTCGGAGGGGATGTTGTAGATCGCCTGGGTGACCGGCCGCATGAAGTCGCGGTCGCCGCCCGAGGCGATGTAGTTGGTGAACCCGTTGGCCGCCAGGTAGCCGAGCAGGTCGATCATGGGCCGGTAGCCGCAGTGGTGGAAGGCGCGGCCCAGGGTCGGGTGCCGGCCGGCGACCAGGAACCGGTGGGCGGCGGCCCCGTAGTCGTCGACGGTCATGCCCGCGAACGCCTGCAGGATCCCGGCCAGCAGCACCTTCACGTCGCTGTCGTCGCCGTGGTAGTGCTTGGTGATGACGTCGCCCAGCCAGCCGTAGTCCCTGTCGTAGGCCGCCTTCCACGGCTGGCGGCCGCGCAGCGAGGCGTCCTCCTCGGCCATGGCGGCCAGCCGCTGCAGGATGAAGCCGGGCTCGATCGGCATCGGCTTCTCGCACCACAGGGTGCCGTCGTTGTCGAACACCGCCACCCGCTCGTCCGGCGGCACGAACTCCGGCGACCCCTCGGTGGTGACCCGCTCCACGAACTCCCGGATCGCCGTCGCCGCGGGCCCGTCGTTCCAGCTGGCGAGGTGTTCGTCGGCCACGGCCTACTTCTGCCCGAGGGCGCGGGCCAGCTCGTCCCGGCCCATCTTGGAGCGGCCCGGCAGGTTCCGCCGCTTCGCCTCCTCGTAGAGCTCCTGGCGGGTCTTGGGCGACGACCCGCCGCTGCGCTTGCGCTTGGCCACGGCCGCGCCCTGCTTGCCCAGCGCGGTCCGGGTCTTGGCCGGCATGTTGGCGATCGAGCGCTTCCGCTTGGCCCCGCTCTGGGCCTTCTTGACGTTGCGCTTGGCCGCCTCGACCTGCTTCTTCGTGGCCATCTCGGTCCTCCCGCCGACGTCCGTTCCGGTTGCATACCCCGTCAGCGGCGGACGATGCAGCGGAACCCGAGGTGGGAGGTGCCGGTTTCTCCCGGTGTTCGACGACCGCCCCGGCCGTGCAGCTCTGCTCGCCGGAGGAGTCGGTGAAGCGCATCCCCCTCGGCGGCGATCCGGTCGATGCTGGGGGTCCGGTAGCCCATCAGCCCGTCCGGCGTTGCACCCTCCCTCGCTCGCCCGGTGGTCCACGCCGCCCTACCATCCCTTGGGCCAGGGCGACCTGCCCGCACTCTGACCGGGTGATTCGCGCGCTGATCCGGAGGCATGGCCATGGGAGGTGACCAGGTGCCCGCGGGCCCGCCCGACGGGGTCGTGGCCGGCGACGACGGGGTCGCGCGCTGCTGGTGGGCCGCGGGCGACCCGCTGTACCGCCGCTACCACGACAGCGAGTGGGGCCGGCCGGTCGCCGACGACCGCCGCCTGTTCGAGAAGCTCTGCCTCGAGGGGTTCCAGGCGGGGCTGAGCTGGCTGACGATCCTGCGCAAGCGGGAGCGCTTCCGGCAGGTGTTCGCCGGCTTCGACCCGCCGGCCGTGGCCCGCTTCGGGCCCCGGGAGATCGAGCGGCTCCTGGCCGACCCCGGGATCGTCCGCAACCGGGCCAAGATCGAGGCGACCATCAACAACGCCCGCCGCCACGCCGACCTGGCGGGCGAGTTCGGCAGCCTGGCCGCCTACGTCTGGCGGTTCGAGCCCGGCCCGGCGGCCCGCCCCGCGGTCCTGGACCACGCCGCCCTCCTGCAGCTCGGCCGCACCCCGGAGTCGACGGCGATGAGCAAGGACCTGCGCCGCCGCGGCTGGGCGTTCGTCGGCCCCACCACCGTCTACGCCTTCATGGAGGCGATGGGCCTGGTCAACGACCACCTGGAGGGCTGCGACCGCCGCCTCCCGGTGGAGCGCGAGCGGCAGGCGTTCCGGCGCCCCTAGGAGCCCGTCCGCTCAGTCGCGGGACATCGAGGTGGCCACGCAGGCCTCGTTGCCCTCGGGGTCGGCCAGGACCCACCAGGCCGGGGCGTGCTCGTCGGTCAGCAGGCGGCCGCCGGCGGCGACGGCGGCCGCGACCCGCGCCTCGGCCAGCTCGTACGGGACCCAGACGTCGACGTGGATGCGGTTGCGCTGGGGACGCGGGGCGTCCATCTGCTGGAACCAGAACGACGGCCCGCGGCCGCGCGGGTCGACCAGGTCCTCGTCGGGGCTGTCGGCGCGGTACTCGTAGCCGAGCACGGCACGCCAGAACGGCAGCACGTCGGCGCCGACGAGCGCGTCGATCGAGACCTGGACGGACTGCACCATGGAGAGGTCGGCGGGGACGCCCTGCTCCCGGGCCAGGGCCGAGATCCGCCGGGCCAGCTCGAGGTCGCGCTCGCTCAGCCCGTACCAGTCGTCGGTGACCGTGAGCAGCCGCACGGTCACGCCCTCGTGCCGCAGGTCGACGTCGGGGTGGTGGTCGCCGAGGCCGGCCAGCTCGCCGATGGCCCGCACCAGCCGGACGCCGGCCGCGAACGACCCGGTGCGGAAGAAGGCGCACGCGCCGTCGCCCACCACCCGCCAGTCCTCGACGCCCTCGGCGTCGTGGAACTGCCGCAGGGTGATCCCGTTGACGTCCATGGCCCGAGGCTATGCCAAGCCGCCGACATCGACGTAACGTCGCCCTGCGATGGACCTGCTCGAACGTGCGGGGCTGCTGGACGAGCTGAGCGGTGTGCTGGCCGCGACGGTGGACGGCGGCCGCGTCGTCCTGCTCGCGGGCGAGGCCGGCATCGGCAAGTCGGCGCTGGTCAGGCGGTTCACCGAGCGGCGGCCGGCGGACGCCCGGTTCCTGCTTGGAGCCTGCGACCCGCTGCTCACGCCCCGTGCGCTGGGGCCGCTGCACGACATCGCCAGGCAGACGGGCGGCCGGCTGGCCGACCTGCTCGCCTCGGGGGGGCAACGGGAGGCCGTCTTCGCGGCGTTCCTGGACCAGCTGGCCCAGCCGCCGCGGCCGGTGGTCGTGGTCGAGGACGCCCACTGGGCCGACGAGGCGACCCTCGACCTGCTGGTGTTCCTGGGACGCCGGCTGGAGCGGACCCCGGCGATGCTGATCGTCACCTACCGCGACGACGAGGTGGGCGCCGACCACCCGCTCCCCGGTGTCCTGGGCACCCTCCCCCAGGGGGTGGTGCACCGCCTGCGGCCGCAACCGCTGTCCGAGGCGGCCGTGGCCGAGCTGGCCCGCCGGGCCGGCCGCCCGGCGGCCGGGCTGCGCGCCCTCACCGGCGGGAACCCCCTGCTGGTCACCGAGGTCCTGGCCGCCGCCGACGCCGACGTCCCGATGACCGTCCGCGACCTGGTCCTGGCCCGCCTCGCCCGCCTCCCGGCCGGCGCCCAGGAGGTGGTACGGCTGGTCGCCGTGGTCCCGACCCGGGCCGAGCTGTGGCTGCTGGAGGCGGCGCTGCGGCCGGCGCCGGCGGCGGTGGAGGCGGGGGCGGCCGCCGGGCTGCTGGTGGTGGACTCCGAGGCGGCCGGGTTCCGCCACGAGCTGCTGCGGCAGGCGGTGGAGGGGTCGCTGTCGACCCTGGGCCGCCGGGAGCTGAACCGGCGGGTCCTGGAGGTGCTGGCGGACGCGCCCAGGCGGGAGGTCGACGTGGCCCGGCTGGTCCACCACGCCCGCGAGGCCGGCGACACCGAGGCCGTGCTGCGGTACGCCCCTGCGGCGGCCAGGCAGGCGGCGGCGGTCGCCGCCCACCGGGAGGCCGTCGGGCACTACCGGGCGGTGCTGGCCCACGCCGACCTGGTCCCCCCGGCGGCCCGCGCCGGCCTGCTGGAGGCCTATTCGGTGGAGTGCTACCTGTCGGGGCTGTCGGCCGAGGCGGTCTCGGCCCGCCGGGCCGCGCTGGAGCTGCGGGAGGCCGCCGGGGACCGGGAGCGGGTCGGGGAGGGCCTGCGCTGGCT
>DASUPQ010000369.1 GCA_036280995.1 Actinomycetota bacterium
TACATCGCGGTCCTGCCCGAGGAGGCAAACCAGGAGACCGGCGAGGACACTGCCAAGCTGGTCGAGGCGATCGCCAAACGCCTGGACCGGTCGGGCGCCTATCTGGTGACCGCGGGCACCACCTGGGCGGCGGGCAGCGACACCCTGCCCAGAGGCGCGGCCAGGGAACTGGGCGAGAAGGCCTTCGCGGACAGTGGGAACAACCTCCAGGCGGACCTGCTGCAGTGGGTCGACGGGGTGGCGGAGACCGCCCCGAACGGGCCGGCCGCGCAGTCCGGTGACGGCAGCGGTGGGGCCGGTGGAGTGATCGCGACGGTGGCGGTGCTCACCGTGCTGGCGGTCGGCGGGGGGGCGCTCATCTTCGGGATGCGGCGGCGGCGCCGGGAACGGGAGGCCCAGCGCCTCAGGGAGCTGGAGGAGGTCAAGTCGGTCGCGAACGAGGACCTGGTCGCGCTCAGCGACGACATCCGGGCGCTCGACCTGGACACCAGCATGCCCGACGCCGACCCGGAGGCCGTGCGCCACTACACCGAGGCGGTCGACCAGTACCAGAAGGCGGCCACCGCCCTTGACCGGGCCCGGCGGGCCGAGGACCTGGCCCCGATGAGCGCGGCCCTGGAGGCGGGCAGGTACGAGATGTCGGCGACTAAGGCGATCCTGGAGGGACGGCCCCTCCCCGAGCGCCGGCCGCCGTGCTTCTTTGATCCCCGGCACGGCCCCTCGGTCGAGGACGTCCAGTGGGCGCCCCCCGACGGCGCTCCGCGGATGGTCCCGGCCTGCGCGGCCGACGCCCAGCGGGTCCACGACGGCCTGGAGCCGGAGTCACGCCAGGTGCTGGCCGGGGCCGGCGGCCGCATGACCCCGTACTGGAACGCGCCCGGCTACTACGGGCCCTGGGCCGGCGGCTACTTCGGCGGCTACCCGATGAGCGGGCTGTTCACCGGCCTGCTGATCGGCAGCTTCCTCGGCGGCGGCTGGGGCAGCCCGGTCTACGTCGACAGCGGCGGTGACGGCGGCGGCGACGGCGGCGGGGACGGAGGCGACGCCGGCGGTGGCGACTGGGGCGGCGGTGACTGGGGCGGGGGCGACTTCGGCGGGGGCGACTTCGGCGGCTGAGGCCCGCCACCGTCCGGTAGGCTGACCCGGTCCCCGCGGACAAAGGAGCCCGCCCATGAGCCTGTCCGTCCGCCGCGACGGGGCGGCGACCTGGATCACGCTGGACCGGCCGGACGCGCTGAACGCCCTCGACGGCCCGACCAAGGAGGAGCTGCTCGGCGCCCTCACCGACGCCGCCGAGGACCCGGGCGTCCGGGCGGTGGCCCTGACCGGCGCCGGCCGGGCGTTCTGCGTCGGCCAGGACCTGCGCGAGCTGGAGCAGGGCTACCGGGAGGGCCGGGCGGCCGACTTCGCGGCCGAGCTGGAGCGGCACTACGCGCCCATCTGCCGGCTGCTGGCCGGGATGCCCAAGCCGACCGTGGCCGTGGTCAACGGGGTCGCGGCCGGGGCCGGGGTGTCGCTCGCCCTGGCGTGCGACCTGCGGCTGGCCAGCGGCGCCGCCCGCTGGCGCCTCGCCTTCTCCGGGATCGCCCTGGTCCCCGACGCCGGCTCGACCTGGCACCTGCCCCGGCTGGTCGGCCTGTCCAGGGCCATGGAGATGGCCCTGCTCGGCGACTGGGTCGACGCCGACCAGGCGCTGTCGTTCGGGCTGGCGAACCGGGTCTGGCCGGCCGAGGACTTCCAGCGGGAGGCCGAGGCGGCAGTGGCCGCCCTGGCCGCCGGCCCGACCCTGGCCTTCGGCCGCACCAAGGCCCTGCTCCGCGACCACCTCGGGACCGACCTGGACGGCGCGCTCGCCGGCGAGGCCGAGGCCCAGGTCGCCTCCGGCCAGACCAAGGACCACCTGGAGGGCGTCACCGCCTTCCTGGAGAAGCGCCCCCCGGACTTCCAGGGAGCCTGACGTGCCGGCCGACTACCAGCTGTTCGTCGACGGCGCCTCCACGGACGCGGCTGGCGGGGAGATCTTCGAGACGATCGACCCGTCCACCGGCCGGGCCCACGCCACCGTGGCCAGGGCCGGGAAGGCCGACGTCGACCACGCCGTGGCCGCCGCCCGGGCCGCGTTCGAGGACGGCCGCTGGTCGGGGCTCAAGCCGGAGCGGCGGGCGGCGGTGCTCCAGGCGGTCGCGGCCAAGCTCAAGGAGCAGGCCCCTCGCCTGGTCGACCTGGAGGTCCGCGACGCCGGCGGCACCATCCGCAAGACCAGGTCGTCGGACGTCGCCGGGGCCATGTTCACCTTCCGGACCTACGCCGAGCTCGCCACCAGGCTCCCGGTCGAGCTGCCCCTGCCGTTCACCGTCGCCCCCGGGCCCAGCCACAACTACCTGCGCCGGGAGCCGGTCGGGGTCTGCGCCGCCATCGTCCCCTGGAACTTCCCCATCCAGAACGCCGCCTGGAAGCTGGCCCCGGCCCTGGCCGCCGGCAACACCGTCGTCCTCAAGCCGGCCGAGCAGACCCCCTGCACGGCCGTGGAGCTGGCCAAGCTGTGCAGCGAGGCGGGCGTGCCCGACGGGGTGGTCAACGTCCTGCCCGGGTTCGGGCCGGAGGCGGGCGAGCCGCTGGTCACCTCGCCCGAGGTCGACAAGGTCGCCTTCACCGGCTCCACCGAGGTCGGCAAGCGGGTCGCGGCCCTGGCCGCCGGCACGGTCAAGAACGTCCTCCTGGAGCTGGGCGGCAAGTCGGCCAACATCCTGCTCGACGACGCCGACCTCGACCTGGCCGCCGACGGCGCCGCCTACGCCATCTTCTTCCACCAGGGCCAGGTCTGCACCGCCGGCAGCCGGCTGCTGGTGGCCCGGCCGGTCCACGACGAGGTGGTGGCCCGCCTGGTCGACATCGCCAAGCGGATCACCGTCGGCCCGGCCCCCGACCCCGCCGCCGACATGGGCCCGCTGGTCTCGGCCGAGCAGCTGGAACGGGTCGAGCGCTACGTGCGCATCGGCCAGGAGGAGGGGGCCAAGCTGGCCACCGGCGGCGAGCGCGTGACCGTCCCCGGCCACGAGGGCGGCTACTACTTCGCCCCGACCATCTTCACCGGGGTCGACCCGTCGTCACGGATCGCCCAGGAGGAGATCTTCGGCCCGGTCCTGGCCGTCATCCCCTTCGACGACGACGACCAGGCGGTCGCCATCGCCAACGACTCCCCCTACGGCCTGGCCGGCGCCGTCTGGAGCCGCGACTCGGCCCGCGCCGTCCGCCTGGCCGAGCGCCTGCGCACCGGCACGGTCTGGGTCAACGACTACCACCTGCTCAACCC
>DASUPQ010000370.1 GCA_036280995.1 Actinomycetota bacterium
GCAACTCCTCCGCCGACCCGCCCGCCCTGGCGAGCTCGTCATCGGCGACAAGGTCAGGCCGCAGTGGATCGACGGAGGCGCCCGTTTCTGGTACGCGGTGAGCAATGGCGTCGGCAGACGGTTCGTGCTGGTCGACCCGGCGGCGGGCACCCGCGAGCCGGCCTTCGACCACGCCCTGCTCGCCGCCGCGCTGGCCGCCGCCTCCGGGCAACAGGTCGACCCTGAGGCCTTGCCGTTCATGGCCATCGAACTGGCCGGGAACGTCGTGGAGTTCGACGCGTTGGGCGAGCATTGGCGCTGCCGCCTGGACAGCTACGCCTGCAAGCGGGCCGAGTTCACGCCGCCGCCGGGCAGCCGGCTGGAGATGCCGTCACCCGACAAGAAGGTCGCGGTGTCCCAGCGGGGGCACGACCTGCGGGCGCGCTCGCTGTCCGACGGCCGCGAGTGGGCGCTGACCACCGACGGCGAGCCCGACTACCAGTACGGCTCCGGCCCGGACTGCACGAGCAACGGCACCCTGCTGCGCAAGTTCGGCCTGCCGCACCTGCCGCCCGCGGTGGCCTGGTCGCCCGACTCGACGAAGGTGCTGGCGCATCGGACCGATGAGCGCGGCGTCCGGCAGACCCACCTGGTGGAGGCCAGGCCCGCCGACGGCGGCGCCCCGGTGCTGCGCACCCAGCGGTACGCCTACCCCGGGGACGAGAACATGCCGCAGGCCGAGCTGGTCGTGCTGGACGTCTCCGAGGGCACGGTGGTCCGCGCGCAGGCCGAGCCGCTGCTCATGCCGCAGTCGTCGCCGATCACGACCAAGTGGGCGTGGTGGGCTCCGGACGGCTCGGCGGTGTACTACCTCGGCCAGCCCCGCGACCTGCGCACGCTCACCCTGCACCGGCTGGACCCGGCCACCGGCGAGGTCACCACTGTGCTCAGTGAGACCGGGACCACCCGCGTTGAGCCCAACCAGTGGATGAACGAGCCGCCGATCGTGCGGGTGCTGGCCGACGAGGTGCTGTGGTACTCGCAGCGGGACGGCTGGGGCCACCTGTACCGGTACGACCTGCGCACCGGCGAGCTGCTCGGGCAGGTCACCTCCGGGCAGTGGGCGGTGCGGCGGATCCTGCACGTCGACGAGGCCGAGCGGGTGGTGTACTTCACCGTCTCCGGGCTGGTTGACGAGGATCCGTACCGGCGCACGGTGTGCCGGGTCGGTCTGGACGGCTCCGGCTTCGCCAAGGTCACCAACGACGAGCTGGACCACATCGTCACCATGCCGGACACCATGGAGTACTTCATCGACTCCGCGTCCACTATCGACACCCCGCCAGTGTCGCGCGTCCGTGACTGGGCCGGGCGGGTGCTGGTCGAGCTGGAGCGCGCCGACATCACCAGGCTCACCGCCACCGGCTGGACGCCGCCGGAACGGTTCTGCGTCAAGGCGGCCGACGGGATGACGGACATCCACGGGGTGCTGTACCGGCCGCGGGGGTTCGACCCCGCCCAGCGCTACCCGGTGGTGGACAGCGTCTACCCCGGCCCGCAGGTCGACCGGGTCGCCCCGTGCTTCGACCCCGGCGGGATGGGCCTCGACGCGGAACCCATCGCGGCGCTGGGTTTCGTGGTGGTGGCGGTGGATGGGCGAGGCACCCCAGGGCGGAGCAAGTCCTTCCACGACGCCTCCTACGGCCACTTGGCCGACGCAGGCTGCCTGGCCGACCATGTCGCGGCGCTGCGGCAGCTGGCCCGGACCCGGCCCTGGATGGACCTGGACCGGGTGGGCGCGTTCGGCCACTCCGGAGGCGGGTTCGCCACAGCGCGGGCGATGCTGGACTTCCCCGAGGTGTACAAGGCCGGAGTCGCCCTCTCCGGCCCGCACGACGCCCGCTACTTCAACCTGGGCTTCGTGGAGGCCTACGACGGCGCGGACAACCCCGAGGCCTGGGCCCGTGCCTCCAACGTGGACATCGCGGACCGGTTGGCGGGCAAGCTGCTGCTCATCCACGGCGAAATGGACGACCAAGTCCACCCGGACCACACGCTGCGGCTGGCCGACCGGCTCATCGCCGCCGACAAGGACTTCGAGCTGCTCATCGTGCCCGGGCCGAGCACACGTTCATCGACTGCCTGGCCTACGTCCGCAAGCGCTGCTGGGACTTCCTGGTGCGCGAGCTGATGGGCACGCAGCCACCCGCCTACCGCCCCGCCCCCATCGCCATCGACCCCGAGTTGCTCGGCGAGCTGTTCGCCTGAGCGCGACACCACAGACGAGGAACCGGGACAAGGTGATGCTCGACGGCATCAGCCTGCGGGTGCCAGAGGGAACCAGCTTCGCCCTCCTCGGGCACAACGGCGCCGGGAGAACCGGGACCGGATGCGCGTGCTGATCTGCTCGGAGACGATCTTGTGGCACTCCGCGCTGGCGCCAGGCCACGATGCCTGCTCCCGCTCGGGCGACAGCCGCGGCGTCCCGCTGGACCGGATGAACCCGCACGGCTGCAGTCTGGTCTACGGCCACCCGCAGGGTCCGACCGGCGCCCGGCTCATCGTGGAGTTGCTGCACACGCTGCGGCGCCGCGGCGGCGGGGTCGGGCTGTTCACCGGCTGCGCCGCCGCCGTCAACGACCTGTGGCCCGACCCGACCGAGCCGGCGGGATGACCCTGGCCTGGGCCAGGTAGCGCGGGACCAGCCGCTGGTACTCGCCGGCGGCGGTGCGGCCCCACTGGCTCGCCCGGCCGGACAGCTCGCGCTTGACCTGGGCGGGAACGCCGGCGGCGAGCACGCCGGGCGGGATCTGCGCGTCCTCGGCGACCACGCTGCCGGCGGCGATCACCGCCCCCCTGCCGACACGGGCCCGCTGGAGGACCACCGCGCCCATCCCGATCAGGGCGCCGCGCTCGATCACGCAGCCCTCCATGGTGGCCAGGTGACCGACGGTCACCTCATCCTCCAGGACGGTCGGCAGGCCCTCGGCGGCGTGCAGGACGCAGTTGTCCTGCACGTTGCTGCCGGCGCCGACCACGATCGGACCGAAATCGCCGCGCAGCACCGCCCCGTACCAGACGCTCGCGCCGGCGGCCACGGTCACGTCGCCGACCAGCACCGCGGTGTGGGCGACGAAGGCGGCCGCGTCCACCACCGGGCGGCGTCCCGCGAACTCGATCTCCAGCGCCATCTGGCCTCAGCCCTCCTCGTCGGGGTGGTCGGGCCGGCGGCGGGCAGGCGCCCGGACCCGCCGGCCGCCGGCGCTGGAGCGGGCCTGCCGGACGAGCACGCGGAGGAAGTCCGCCACGGCCGGGACCGCGCCCCGCTTGAAGCCCAGGAAGAGCCCGATGATCAGCAGGCCGTAGAGCACGGTTCGCAGCTGCCCGGCGTCGACCAGGAGCTCGTCCACCACCGCGAACACGACCGTCCCGAGCACGGGTCCGAGGAGGGTCCCCAGGCCGCCGAAGGCGAGCATCACCAGGACGCGGACGTCGACGTGTCCGAACTCGAAGGTCGAGGGGCTGATGAACCCGTCGCTGTAGGTGAAGACGGCTCCCGTGATCCCCAGCATGGCGGAGCCGATCAGGCCGGCGTAGACGCGGTATCGGGCCACGTCGACCCCGGTCAGCTCGGCGGCGAGCTCGTTGTCGCGCAGCGCGCGGAAGGCCCAGCCGACGTGGGACCGCTCGAGCGCGCGGAACACCACCAGGAAGCCCACCAGCATGCCCAGGAACAGGTAGTAGGCGGCCACTCGCTCCTGCAGGAAGGTGCCCTCGCCGGCGGCGACGACCAGGCCGGTCTCGCCGCCCGTGAGCTCCCGCTGGCCCAGCACGAGGTTGGCGAAGGAAAGGGAGAAGGCAAGCGTCACGATCCCAGTGAAGATCACGCCCAGCGAGCGGCGCACCGCCACCCAGCTGAGGAGCCCGCCAACGGCCGTTGCCAGCACCGTGGCCGCCACCAGCCCAAGGGCCAGGGGGAGCCCGGCCTCCTCGGAGAGGATGGCGGCGGTGTAGCCGCCCACCCCGGCCAGCGCGCCGACGCACAGGAAGAGCTGGTTGGTGCTGCCGAAGATCACGTTGAAGGCGACGGCGTAGGCCCCGAAGACGAGAGCGTCCACGGCCAGCCCCATCATCAGCCGCGAGTCGCCCAGCCACAGGGGGACCAGGGCGAGGAGGGCGCCGGTGACGGCGATCGGCAGGAACGCCCGGGGCAGCGAGCGCGGCGGCGGGGCGCTCACCCCCAGCGGCGCGCCGTCGGACGACTCGACCGTCGCGTCGGGCTCGGCCGTCACGGCTACCTCCCCAGCAGGCCGCGTGGCCGCACGACGATGGTGAGCGCCGCCGCCGCCAACAGCACGATGGTGGTGACGTACTGGCCGATGTAGAAGGCGCTCACCGTGCTGACGATACCGAGGAGCAGGCCGGCCAGGAAGGCTCCGGCGACGCTGCCCAGGCCGCCGACGACGGCGACGATCAGGGCCAGGATGGTGAAGTCGAACCCGGCCGTGACGGCGACCGGCGAGGTCATCGACCGGGTCTCGGCAACCAGTCCCGCCAGGGCGCCGCTGAGCGCGAAGATGAGGGTGCGGACCGCCGCCGGGTTGATCCCGACCAGCCGCGCGCCCACCTCGTCCTGGATCACCGAGCGGGTGGCCCGCCCCAAGGTGGTGCGGCGGAAGAACAGCAGCAGGGCGGCGCCCACCGCCAGCGAGATGCCCGAGGCCCACAGGCTTCCCACCCGCATGCGGACGCCGAGGATCGGCACGGCCTCGCCGCCCACCTCCAGGCGCAGGGCCCCGCTCGGATAGCGCCAGGTCAGCAGCCCGTCGATGACGAAGGCCACACCCAGGGTGAGCAGCAGGCCCAGGAGCACCCGGTGCTCGCCTCGCTGCCGGTACACGGCCTGCATCAGGGTCCTGTCCAGGACGACGCCGCCGGCCGCGGCCACCAGCAGCCCGGCCCCGGCCGCCACCAGGGCCGGCATGCCGGCGGCGAGGCTGAGCGCCACCACCATCGCCGCCAGCACGGCCGCCTGGCCGTACGACAGGTTGAGCACACCCCCCAGGCCGTAGACCAGCGTCATGCCCACGCCCAGCAGCCCGAACTGGAGGCCGAGGACGATCCCGTCGAGGACGACGGCCCTCATGCCACCCCCAGGTAGGCCCGCCGGACCTCGGGGTTGCGCTCCAGGTCCTCGGAGGCGCCCTCGAGGCGGACGCGGCCGTTCTCCAGCACGTAGCCCCGGTCGGCCAGGGACAGCGCCAGCGGCACCTGCTGCTCGGCGACCAGCAGCGTCACGCCCGTCTCCTTCAGCGCCTGCAGCGCCTGGTACGCGCTCCGGGCCAGCTTGGGGGCCAGGCCCGTGGTGGGCTCGTCGAGCATCAGCAGGCGGGGGCGGGACATGAGCGCCCGGCCCACCGCCAGCATCTGCTGCTCGCCGCCGCTGAGGCTGCCCGCCGGCTGCCTGGGGCGCTCCTTGAGGCGGGGGAACAGGTCGAAGACGAGCTCGAAGACGGACGGGTCGGGCCGGCCCGGATAGGCGCCGAGCAACAGGTTCTCCCGCACGCTCATGCCGGGGAAGAGGTGCCGCTCGGCCGGCACGTAGGCCAGGCCGGCCCGCGCGACGCGGTGGGCCGGCCAGCCGGTGATGTCCCTGCCGTCGAAGCGCACCCGGCCCGCGGAGACCGGCAGCATCCCGCAGATGGCCCGGAACAGCGTCGTCTTCCCGGCGCCGTTGGAGCCGATGACGGCGACGGCCTCGCCCGCGGCGACCCGCAGGTCGACGCCTTCCACCACGTTCTCCCCCAGGTAGCCGGCCTCCAGGCCGGACGCCTCAAGCATCGCGGCCCTCGCCGAGGTAGGCGTCGATCACCTCGGGGTGGCGCATCACGGCCTCCGGCTCGCCCTCGGCCAGCATCCTGCCGAAGTTGAGGACGATCACCCGCTCGGCCAGGCGCATCACCGCCTGCATCACGTGCTCCACCCAGATGATGGTGATCCCGAGGGTGTCGCGGGCGGTGCGCACGATCTGCACGGAGGCGGCCAGCTCCCTGTCGTTGAGCCCCGCCATCACCTCGTCGACCAGCAGCAGCCGCGGCCGGCCGGCCAGCGCCTTGGCCATCTCCAGGAACCGCTGCTGGTGGAGATTGAGGCTGGCGACGGGCTGGTCGGCGCGGCCCGCGAGGCCGACGAAGGCCAGCGCCTCCTGCGCGCGCCGGGTCGCCTCCGGCTCCGCCACGACGCCGTCGCCGCCGCCGAACATGGCGCCCAGCGCGACGTTCTCCAGGACCGTCATGGACCCAAAGGTCAGCGGGGTCTGCATCACCATCGCGATCCCCCGCTGCCGGACCCGGTGGGGGGCCATCCCGTCCACCCGCTGGCCGGCCAGCGTCACCGTTCCGGCGGAGGGGCGCTCGAGGCCGCCGATGGTCTTCAGCAGGGTGCTCTTGCCGGCACCGTTGGGGCCGACGACGGCGAGGATCTCGCCGTCGTCGACCCCGAACGTGACGCCGTCGACCGCCGGGAGACCGCCGAAGCGCTTCTCCACCGCGTCGACCGCGAGCAGCGCCATGTCCCCGCTACGACGGCGGCCGGAACGGCTCGAGCGGCTCGGAGACCAGCAGCCGCTCCGGGTACCAGTCGCCTGCCTCGTTCACCCCCTCCGGGGCCGGGCCGCGGCCGATCAGGTCGAACGCGATCCGGGCGTCGGCCAGCTCGCCCCACTCCGTCCAGCGCAGCTCGAAGGAGTAGCCGGGGATGTCGAAGGTGTTCTCGTGCAGGTGGCTGGCGACGGCGGCGGGATCGTCGCCCGCCGCGCCGACCGCCTGGGCCACCGTCGTGACGATCCCGTAGCCGGCCAGGGCGTCGTCCTCGAAGAACTTGTTGTTCTGGGAGAACGCCAGGAAGCGCCGGGCCAGGTCCTGGTACTCGTTGCTCTGGACGTCGGCGCAACCGAAGTCGGCGTAGCGGTCGAGGGCCGCGCCCTTGGCCCCGCTCATCACCAGCGAGCGCGGGGTGTAGGCGCCGGTGACCGGCACGTCGAAGCCGAGGTCGGCCGACTGGACGGTGATCGCCCCGGCGCCGGGCGGATGCCCGGTGGCCACGATCATCTGCGGGTCGAGGCGCTCCAGCGAACGGAGGTAGGTGGTGAAGTCCTGCTCGGGCACCGGGGCAACCTCGATCTGGAGCTTGATGTCGGGGGCCGCCGCGAACGTGTCCTCCAGCGCCTCCTTGATCGCCTGTCCCCAGGCGTAGTCGGCGACGATCGCACCCACCCTGGTCAGGTTCTTGCTCTGCACGTACTCGAGGATGGGGCCGGCGACCATGGGCGCGGCGGGCAGGCAGGTGCGGAAGGTGTGCCGGCTGTTGGCGTTCAGGATGCCGCCCGCTCCGGCCTTGACCAGGAACAGCGGGACCTTGCTCTGCTCCGCGATCCGAGCCGTGGCCAGCCCGACGTCGCTCGAAATGATCCCGCCGACCGCCACCACGCCGTCCCGCTCGATCAGCCGCTCGAGCGCGCGGGTCCCTTCCTCGGCCTTGGACTGGTCGTCGGCCACCACCAGCTCCAGCTGGCGGCCGTCGACGCCGCCGCCCTGGTTGATCTCGTTCACCGCGAGTTGCATCCCGTCGCGCACCTGCACGCCCCATGGCGCGAAGTTGCCCGTCAGCGATGTGAGCGCGCCGATGCGGATCGGCTCGCCGCCGCCCTCCTGGCCTCCTCCCTCGTCGCCGTCACCGCACGCCGCCAGCAGCAGGGCCGCCACCAGCCAGAGCGAGAACAGCCCGACCCTGGAACGATGCCTCATTTCCGCCTCCTGTCTCCGGGCTTCCGCTGCGACGGGTCAGATCCTCCGACTGACTGGTCAGGCGTGCCGGACCATATCAGCAGCCTGACCAGTCAGTCGAAGAGTCTGTGCCCCTGCCGGCCTCACCCCGCGGCCCTGGTCGGGCCGTGGCCGGCGAGCGCCCCCGGTCATGACCGGCCGCGCCTGCGGATCCGCTCGAAGGGGCTCTTGCAGGCGGTGCAGATCCACTGGGAGGTCATCACCGTCGGTCCGACCTCACCGACCCGCTCGACGGCGTCGGAGCCGCACCACGGGCAGCTCACGCGGTCGCTGGCTCGGGGTCCAGCCGGCGTTGCAGGCGGTTCCATCGCTCCCATGGCAGCCGAGAATCCTCCGATCGTTCGGGACGCAGCCGGACGCCGACCTCCTCGAGCAGGGGGCCGACCCGGTCGAGCCAGGCCTGGCGCAGCTCGGTGTTGCCCCGACCGAGCAGCCCGTGGCCGCGCAGCCTCTCCACTCCCTGCTCGCCGGGGGGACCGAACCAGCACAGCAGCTCCTCCAGGGACTCGTCCACGCGCGCCTGGAGCTGCGGGAGGCCGCCGGGGAGCCGGGCCAGCTCGCGGACGCGGCCTTCGGCGAAGTCCCAGTGGAAGGCCTCCTCCTCCAGCATCCGGGGCACGCGTCTGGCCAGCGCCTCGTAGGGCCCGCCGATCATCGCCTCCAGCATGGTGGTGACGGCGCTGTCGACCAGCAGCAGCGCCGACACCGCATGCGGCCAGGTCGGGAACGGCCTGTCGAGCAGCGAGACCTGGTAGGCGCGCTCGCGTTCGGTCGGGTCGACCGGGCCGGGAAACGGCAGCTCGTCCAGCAGCGGGTACAGCACCCGGGCCTGGCCGAGCTCGCCCTGGGCGATGGCGGCGCTGGCCACCGCCACCTCCAGGCTCGGCGCCCCCACCGCCCACTCCGACAGGTGCCGGCCGAGCCAGTACTTGTTGTCGGCCAGGACGACCAGCAGGTTGACCAGGGCGGCCAGGGCCTCGTCGTCGTCGATCGCCCAGGCGGTCGCATTGCTCGCCCGCAGCTCACCCATCCGTGGACCCCTCCGGCGACGGCACCGGGGCCTGCGGGCCGAGGATCCAGTGGATCGCCCGCTCGGGGATCAGCACCAGCTCCACCCACCGGGGGCCGTGGCGCTCCAGCGCCGCCCTGGCCGCGGCGTCGTCGTCGGCCGCGGTCAGCGTCTCCTGGAACTCCAGCGGCTCCGGGTAGCTGGTGCGGCCGAACACGCGATACTGCTCAACCGGCCGCACCTACTCGGGGGCGACGACGGGGACGACGGCCGCGCGCGGCACCACGAACATCTCCTGCCAGCGGCGCTCGTCGTACATCATGAAGGCGAAGACGCGGGCGTCCTTGGGCCCGACCGCCCGGACCGTGCCCACGTGGTGGGCCCGCTCCTCACGGTCGTGGCGCGCGTAGACCTCCCAGACCTGTCGCCTCGGGTCGTCCCCCATCCGCCTACGTCACCCCCAGGGCGAGCAGGGCCAGGCGGCCGTCCTCGGTCATGTCGTCACGGCTCCAGGCCTCGAAGACCTCCTCCACCTCGACATGGGCGACGCCGCCCAGCCGGCGCAGGCGCGCCTCGACGTCCTCGCGGAGCACGTCGGTGCAGGGGCAGGCGATCGAGGTGAACGTGATCCCGACCTGCACGGTGGTGCCGTCGACGACCACCGACCGGACCAGCCCCAGGTCGACGATGCCGACCGGCAGCTCGGGGTCCTCAACCTCGGCGAGGGCGGCGCGGACGTCGTCGACCGAGACCATGGTCACGCGGGGCCCCGCCGCAGCTGGCGATGCCCACGCTGGAGCATGCCGACGAACTCCTCGTTGCACGGCCCGCGCCGCCGCCAGCGCACCAGCACGTCGTCCCAGGAGATGGCGCCCCGCCTGAGGTCCCAACGCTTGGCGTCCTCGTCGAAGCGCATCGGGAAGGGACAGTCGATCACGTACTGGCCGCTTGCCTGGTCCAGGTGGGCGGGGACCGAGAAGCCCAGCCGCTCGCACAGCGGCACCGTGGCCGCCATCCACGTCTGGCGCAGCTGGTCGTTGGTCTGGCCCTTGAGCTGGTAGCCGACCTGCTCCTTGTGCTGCTTGAGGTCGTCGGGGAGCCCGAACCACTCCAGGGTGAGCACGAACATCCAGTCGACCGCCCGCTGCACCGCCGCCTTGCGGTCCGGGTCATCGGCGAGGATCTTCATCCAGCGCTCGCCGTGGCGCAGGTGGAAGGTCTCCTCCCGGTCGACCTTGACCAGGGCCCGCTTCCACGGCCCGTAGCTGGTGTTCTGGTAGATGTCGCTGAGCAGCACGAAGCCGGCGCGGTCGTAGAAGGCGTTGGCGACCACCAGCTCCTCCCAGCGGTCCAGCGGCACGTCGAAGGCGTATGGGTACTTGAACGCCTTGGGCTCGCGCTCGTAGACCAGCTGGTCGGTGTCGACGCCCAGGTCGCGCAGCATCCGGTAGGCGATGTGGGCGTGGCCGAGCTCGTCCTGGATGATGCTCACGGCCGACATGTAGGAGTTGATCGAGGGGGCGTCCCTGGCCGCCCGCAGGTAGGCGGGGGCGCTGATCAGCTCGGTGTCGGCCGACACGATCAGGGTGCGCTTGAGGCCCTCCACGTAGGCCTCGGTGGCGGTGTCCAGGCCTTCGATCAGCCTGCCCGTCCTCAGGCGCTCGAGCAGCTCAGCCTCGGTCTTCAGCATCTCGCTCCTCCGGCCGGCCTGCGACGCCCCTCATCATGGCCTCCATCTGACCGGTCAGTCAACCTCCATGGGGTCGAGGCCGTGGTAGACCATGCGGGCGTTGCCGGCCAGCACGCCGGGCAGGTCCTGCTCGTCGATGTCGAGCTTGGCGACGGCCCGGGCGTTGGCGGCGATGCCGGGCACGCCGGGCCAGTCGCTGCCGAAGATGAACTTGCGGGCCAGGCGGCGCAGACCGGGGCGGGCGTAGTAGTCGGGCAGCCGCTGCGGCGGCAGCCCCGACAGCTCGATCCAGACGTTCTCGCGGGCCAGGGCCAGGAACGCCGCCGCCTCGTACCACCAGCCCCGCCCGCCGTGGGCCAGCACCACCTTGAGGTCGGGGACGTGCTGCAGCAGCTCGTCGATCGGGGTCGGGTCGCCGTAGCGGTTGACCGCGCCGGGGAAGGTGCTGGTGCCGCAGTGGAAGACCACCGGGACGCCGAGCTCGGCGCAGCGCCGGTAGACCAGATAGAGCTCGCCCTCGGTGGGCGAGAAGCCGCCGTGCACCGGGTGCAGCTTGACCGCCACCGCCCCCAGGGCCAGCTGGCGCTCCAGCTCCTGCTCGATCGGGTGGTGCAGGTGCGGGTTGAGGTTGGCGATGAGGCGGAACCGGCGCGGGTTGTGCTCCAGCAGCGGCAGCAGGTCCTCGACCGGCTGGATGCCGGTCACCCTCGGGCTGTACTCGCTCATCAGCAGGGCCACGTCGACGCCCTCGGCCTCCAGGAAGGCGTCGAAGCGGTCGGGGCGGATCGCCCCCGCGTCGTCGTACAGCTCGCCCAACACGCCGGCGTCGGCGAACGGCGCCCAGGTGGGCCGGGGGAGCTTCAGCGTCGGCAGGCGGGCCACGTGCAGGTGCGCGTCGATCAGGGGCAGGCCGTCGATCATGCGCCCGTCCCGGCGGCGGCCTCGCGCAGCTTGTAGCGCTGGATCTTGCCGGTGGTGGTCTTGGGGAGCTCGTCGACGTACTCGACGATGTGCGGGTACTCGTAGCGCTGCAGCCGCTGCTTGCACCACGCCTGCAGCTCGGGGGTGAGCTGCTCGCGGTCCGCGTGGCTGGTCACCACCACCGCCTTGATCCTGGTGAGCCCTTCGACCAGGACCTGGACGACCGCGCACTCGTCGACCGCGTCGTGCTCGCCCAGCGTCTGCTCCATCTCCACCGGCGAGACCCAGTTGCCGCCGACCTTGAGCATGTCGTCGGCGCGGCCCTGGTGCCACCAGAAGCCGTCGTCGTCCTGCCGGTAGCGGTCGCCGGTGTAGATCCAGTCGCCCAGCACGGTCTGCTTGGTCTTCTCATGCTGCCGCCAGTAGAAGGCCAGCGCGCTGTCGCCGCGGACGTACAGGTTGCCGGTCTCGCCGGGCGGGGTGCTGGCGAGCTGCTCGTCGAGGAGCTTCAGCTCGTAGCCGGGGACGGGCTTGCCGCTGGAGCCGGGCTGCAGCTCGCTGAGCGTGTTGGAGCAGAAGATGTGCAGCATCTCGGTGCTGCCGATGCCGTCCAGGATGGTCAGCCCGTAGGTGTCGTGCCAGCGGCGCCAGATGTCGGCCGGCAGCGACTCGGCGGCCGAGACGCACAGCCGCACCGACGACAGGTCGCGCCGCTCGGCGCCCGGACTGCGCAGCATCGCGTTGTAGAGCGTCGGCACGGAGAAGAATAGCGTCGGGCGGAAGCGCTCGACCGCCTCGAAGACCCGGTCGGGGATCGGGCGGCCGCGGAGCTGCACCGCCGTGGCGCCCACCCAGAAGGGAAACGAGAGGCAGTTGCCGAACCCGTAGGCGTGGAACAGCTTGGTGGTGGACAGGCAGACGTCGTCCTCGCCGATGCCCAGCACCTGCCTGGCATAGGTCTGGCAGGTGTAGGGAAGGTCGTGCTGGAGGTGGACGACCCCCTTGGGCCTGCCGGTGGAGCCGGAGCTGTAGAGCCAGAACGCCGGGTCGTCGCGGTGGGTGTTGGCCGGGGCGAGCTCGCCGGTGTGCTCGGCCAGCAGCTCCGAGAAGCCGTCGGCGCCCTCGGCGGCCCCGCCGACGACGATCAGCTCCACCCGCTCGGGATGGACGGCCAGCGCCTCCCGGACCTTGTCCAGCAGCTCCAGGTCGACGATCACGGCCTGGGCGTCGCTGTCGGCCAGGAGGTAGCGGTAGTCGTCGGCCTTGAACAACGGGTTGAGCGGGACCGGGACCATCCCGGCGCGGATGGCCCCCAGGAACGCGGCCACGAACGCCGGGCTGTCGTCCTGCACCAGCAGCACGCGCTGCTCGCGCTGCACCCCCAGCGCACGCAGGGCGCGCCCGGCGGCGCAGGCGTCAGCGAGGAGCTGCTGGTAGGTGACCTCGCCGTCGGCGCCGCGAAGCGCGACCTTGGCGCCACGCCCGGCCTCCAGGTTGCGGTCCAGGATCGTGCTGACGTTGTAGCGCTCCGGCAGGGAGGTGCTCGTCGACTGGGACACCGTCGGGACCGTCATGTTCGCCTCACCCCGGGGTCAGTGCTTGACGACCAGCGATTTGGTCTCCTGGTAGTAGTCGAGCGCCTCGACGCCGTGCTCCTTGCCGAAGCCGCTCTGTTTGACTCCTCCGAACGGCAGCTCGTCGTAGACCTTGTTGGTGGCGTTGACCCAGGTGTAGCCGGCTTCCAGCCGCTCGGCGGCCACCGAGGCCCGGTGCAGGTCGCGGGTCCAGATCGCCGAGCCGAGCCCATAGGGTGAGGCGTTGGCCCGCTCGATGGCCTCGTCGAGGCCGGCCACCCGCCAGATCGGCAGGGCCGGGCCGAAGGTCTCCTCCAGGGCCACGCGCGAGTCGGCCGGCGGCTCCAGCAGCAGCGTGGGCTCGTAGAACCAGCCGCGGTCGTACGGCTCACCTCGCGGCCGGGCGGCGCCGTGCAGGACCTTGGCGCCGCGGTCGACCGCATCGCCGACCTGCTCCTCGATCCTTGCCCGTTGCCGCTCGGTGTGCAGCGGCCCCATCAGCACCCGATCGGCGGTGCCGGGGCCGATGCGGAGCTTGGCCGCCTTGCCGACCAGCTTGTCGATCACCTCCTCGGCGACCCGCTCGAAGACGAACAGTCGCTTGGTGGCAAGGCAGGCCTGGCCGCAGTTGAAGAAGCGCCCCACGCTGGCGGCGCTGACGGCGCGGTCGAGGTCGGCGTCATCGCAGATGATCATCGGGTCGGAGCCGCCCAGCTCCAGGGTGACCCGCTTGAGGTGCTCGGCGGCGGAAGCCATCGTCTGCTTGCCGACCGCGGTGGAGCCGGTGAAGGCGATCTTGCGGACCAGCGGGTGGGCGACCAGGGCGGCGCCGGCGACCGGGCCGGTGCCGGGCACGACGTTGAACACCCCGGCGGGGATGCCGCCCTCGTGCAGCAGCTCGGCCAGGCGCAGCGTGGTCAGCGGCGTGGTCTCGGCGGGTTTGGCGACCACCGTGTTGCCGGTCACGATCGCCGGGCCGGCCTTGTTGGCCAGCAGGGTGGTGGGGAAGTTCCACGGCACGATCGCCCCGACCACCCCCAGGGGACGGCGCAGCACCACCCCGTAGGTTCCCTCGTCCAGGTTGGGGACGTAGCCGCCGCGCAGGTTCTTGGCCAGGCCCGCGTAGTGGTCGAGCGTCTCCAGGCAGCGGTCGATCTCCAGTCGCGCCTCACGCAGTGGCTTGCCCTGTTCCTGGGTGAGCTGCCTGGCGAGCTCCTCGAGGTGGTCCCGCGCATGCGTGGTGGCCTCGTGCAGCGCCTCGCCGCGCCTGGCCGCCGGGGTGTCCCACCATCCCGGGAAGGCCGCAGAGGCCGCGCCCACCGCGGCGTCGACGTCGGCGGCCGTGCCTGCCGGGACCGTCCCGACCACCTCGCCGGTCGCCGGGTCGCGGACCTCGAGCTGGTCGGATCCGGAGCTCTCGCGGAAGCGGCCGTCCACGAACATCTGCCTCATGTGCTCCTCATCCCTCCGGACGGTCCACGACCTGCCACAGTCGGACCTGGCCGCGGGAGCAGCCGGATGCCGATCCGGGTGGCGAAGCCGGGGAGCTGGGGCTGACCCGGTTCGCTCATGACGCCGGGCTCCGGTCGACGCCCAGGAGCCGCAGCAGGCTGGCGTGGCAGAGCGCCTTGAAGCGTGGGTGGGACTCCCGCCAGTCGTCCCGCGGGAGCCAGGTCAGGAAGGTCCCGTCGATCAGGGCCCGCATGGCGGCCGCGGCCTCGGCGGGATCGTCCACCGCCACGCCGCCTCGCGCCACGCCGTCGCGGATCAGCTCCTCGTACAGGCCGTTGATGATCTCGGTGGCCAGGCTGGAGACCTGGCCGAACGACGGCACCCTGGCGGCGTGCTCGACCAGGTCGACGTAGAGCAGGTAGAAGTCGCGGTTGCGCTCAGCGTCGATGAAGATCGCGTCGATCAGCGCGGCGATCACCCGGTGGGGGTCGTCCACGCCGGCGATCCGCTCCCGGATGCGGGTTCCGGTCCGCTCCAGGGCATAGCGCATGGTCGTGAGGAAGAGGTTCTCCTTGGTCTTGAAGTAGTAGAGGACCATGCCCTTGCTGACGCCCGCCTCGTCGGCCACGTCCTGCAGCGACAGTCGATGGCTGCCCTGGCGGGTGATCACCCGGTAGGCGCTGCGCAGCAGCGCCTGGGCGCGGGGCGACAGCTCCGTGGGATCCTCGAGCGCGACCTGCGCGCGAGCCATGCCGTCCTCCTCAGCGGCCGGCGTACTTGGGTGGCCGCTTCTCGGTGAAGGCCATCATGCCCTCACGGGCGTCCTCGGAGGCGAACAGCGGGGCAAGCTGCTCGAGCTCGGTTTGCAGGCCGTCGGCGAGAGGGCGGTCGAGGCCCTGGCGCGCCGCGCGCTTGACGGCGGCGATGGCGAGCGGCGCGCCGCCCCCGAGGCTGGCCGCCAGCTCGGCCACGGTGCGGTCCAGCTCGTCGGCGGGAACCAACCGGTCGACCATCCCCAGCCGCTCGGCTTCCTGGGGGGTGACGGCACGACCGGTCGTCATCAGCTCCAGCGCCCGGCCGATTCCGATCAGGCGGGGCAGGCGCTGGGTGCCGCCCGTGCCGGGCAGCAGCCCGAGCGTCACCTCCGGCAGGCCGAGCCGGTAGCTGCCCTCGGCGGCGACGCGGATGTCGCAGGCCAGCGCGATCTCGAAGCCGCCCCCGAGCGCGTGCCCCGCGATCACGGCGATGAACACCGGCGCCTCGGCCGCGAAGCGGTCGAACACCTGGTGGGCGCGGCGGACCATCGCCATGTTCTCGTCGGCGGAGCGCGCCAGGAACCCCTTGACGTCCGCGCCAGCGGAGAAGAACTTCTCGCTGGCCGACCTGACCACCCCGACCGCCACGGCGGCGGCGGCGACCTGGCCGATCGCCTCGTCCAGTTCTTCCAGGAAGGCCGGGTCGTAGCTGTTGGCGGGCGGTCGGTCCAGCGTGATCCAGCCGACCCCGTCCTCGACGCTGGCGGTCACCGACATCGCTGCTCCTCCCATCCGCTCGCCATCCCTCAGGCAAGGCCACCGACGACGACCGACTTCGGCTCCGTGTACTCGGCGAGCGCCTCCAGCCCGTGCTCGCGGCCGAACCCGCTCTGCTTGGTGCCGCCGAACGGCAGCTCGTCATAGCCGTAGTGGAGCTGGTTCACCCAGGTCACCCCCGCCTCCAGCTCCCGGGTGGCCCGGTCGATCGCGACCGCCGAGCGGGTCCAGATCGACGATCCCAGCCCGTACTGGCTGGCGTTGGCCCGCTCGATCGCCTCGTCGAGGTCCTCCACCTTCCACACGGGCAGGACAGGGCCGAAGACCTCCTCGGTGGCCAGCCGCGAGTCGGCCGGGGCGTCGACCACCACGGCCGGCTGGAAGAGGTGTCCTGGCCCGTCCAGCGCCTCCCCGCCGACCAGCACCTTGGCACCACGGTCGACGGCGTCCTTGAGCTGGGCGACCAACAGGTCGCGCTGGGCGGCGGTGTGCAGTGGACCGATCCGCAGCTTCGGCTTCTCGGCCCGGGTGTCGCCGGGCCCGGGCTCGTAGCGGCCGACGCGGGCGACCAGCTGGTCGACGAAGGCGTCGTAGACCTCGGCCTGGATGAACGCCCGCTTGGGCGCCAGGCATGCCTGGCCGCAGTTCCAGTAGCGGCCGATCTGGATGTTCTTGACGGCGGCGTCCAGGTCGGCGTCGCCGAGCACGATCGTCGGGTCGGAGCCGCCCAGCTCCAGGCTGACCTGCTTGAGCGCCGGCCCGGCCAGCGCCATGATCCGCCGGCCGGTGGCCGTCTGGCCGGTGAAGGCGACGCGGCGCACGTCCGGATGGGCGACCAGGGCCTCGCCGGTCTCCGGCCCGCCGGTGATCACGTTGAGCACGCCGGGCGGCAGTCCGGCCTCGGCGGCCAGCTGCGCGACGCGCAGGGTGGTCAGCGGGGTCGTCTCGGCCGGCTTGGCGACTACGGTATTGCCGGCGGCCAGGGCGGGCCCGACCTTGTTGGCGAGCAGCGTGAGGGGGAAGTTCCAGGGCGTGATCGCGCCCACCACCCCGAGGGGGCGCCGCACGACCAGGCCATAGGCGGGCCCGAACTGGCTTGGCAGCTCCTGGTAGCTGCCGCGGACCTTGGTGGCGGCCTCGGCGTAGTAGCGCAGGCCGGCCAGGAAGTGCCGCAGCTCACCCTGTGCCTCCAGCGTCGGCTTGCCCTGCTCGCGGGTGAGCAGGGCGACCAGCTCGTCCGCGTGGTCCTCCGCGAGGTCGGCGAGCCGGCGCAGGTGACCCGCCCGCTCGACGGTGTCGGTGCGCCGCCAGGTCGTGAACGCGGTCGCCGCGGCCCGGACTGCGGCGTCGACCTCCTCCCCCGTCGCGACGGGCACCTCGTCGACGGTCTCGCCGGCGGCCGGGTTGCTCACGGGGAGGCGTTGTCCCGTGCCGGCCACCGCCGTTCCGCCTATCCACATATCGGCCACGATGCTCCTCCCTCTCGCTGTCGCGACGCTGACCAGGAGCCCCGACGAGACCTGTATGGTGCCATCTGACTGACCGGATAGTCGAGCAACGTGGGCGGCGTCCACCCACGCTCCGTCAAGGAAACGAAAACGGATGCGGGTGGGTGGCGACGGTCACCCCCAGACCTCCCTGGCGGTCTCCACGATCAGACGGAGCTTGGCCACCTGCTCCTCGTAGCTGAGCACGTTGCCCTCAACGGTCGAGGAGAAGCCGCACTGGGGCGACAGGCACAGCTGCTCGATGGGCACGAAGCGGCTGGCCTCCTCGATGCGGCGTTTGAGCTGGTCCTTGTCCTCCAGCTGGCCGCGCTTGGTGGTCACCAGGCCGAGCACGACCAGCTTCCCCTTGGGGACGAACCGCAGCGGCTCGAATCCGCCCGACCGCTCGTCGTCGTACTCCAGGAAGAAGCCGTCGACCGCCAACCCGCCGAACAGCGCCTCGGCAACGAAGTCGTAGCCGCCCTCGGCGGCCCATGAGGAACGGAAGTTGCCCCGGCACATATGGGTGGTCACCGACATGCCCTCGGGCTTGCCGACCAGCGCCTTGTTGATCTGGCGGACGTAGCGCTCGTGCAGGTGCTCGGCGTCGTCGCCGCGACGGGCGATCTCCACCCGCTGCTCGGGGTCGTTGAGATAGGCCAGGCTCGTGTCGTCGAACTGGAGGTAGGTACAGCCGAGCTCGCCCAGACGGCGGACCTGCTCGGCATAGGCGGCGCTGAGGTCGCTCCAGAACTCCTCGATGTCGGGGTAGACGTCACGGTCGATCGCGGCCGGCCCGCCGCGGTAGTGGACCATGCTCGGCGAGGGGATGGTGAGTTTCGGCGTCGCCCTCCGGACCAGCCCCTGCAGCGCGGTGAAGTCGTCACCAAAGATGGTGTGGCGGAGGCGGATCTTGCCGTCGATCCGGAGCGCCGCCGACAGGAACTCGAGCGTCCCGTCCTGGTTGCGGAACCGGACCTTGAGCTGCTCCTGGCCGCGACTGACGCCGCCCAGCTGGTAGATGTAGTCCATGTGCCAGGAGCTGCGGCGGAACTCCCCGTCGGTGGCCGACTGGAGGCCGACGTCCTCCTGCATGGCCACCACCTCGGCGATGGCCTCGTCCTCGACCGCGCGCAACTGGTCGGCGGAGATGCGCCCAGCGGCGTGCTGCTCACGCGCGGCCAGGAGCCGCGGCGGACGCAGGAGGCTACCGACGTGGTCGGCCCGGTATGGCGGTGTGGTCCGGAGCACAGTGACCTCCCTTGTACCGCTGCAGGGCAGGCTGATCCTACCCGCCAGCCGAACAGGAACAGAGCGGGCGTTTCGCCGGCGTGCCGCTGAGACCAGAGGTCACGCACGGAGCGCTGGTCTTCACAGCTGATCGAGAAACTCGAGCACCTTGGGCCAGCCGTCGCGCCTGGCGGCGGCGTTGGCCGGGCGGGTCCCTCCAAGCGCGATGAGCCCGCCGGTCACGGGATGGATCAGCGTCGTACCGGCCGGCTGGAAGGGGAAGGTGCCCACGCCGTGGCCGGCCTGCGGGTAGACCAGCGCCTGGTGGGGATGGCCGAAGCGGTGCGCGTCGAGGCGGTCGGTCACCTCCTGGACGAAACGGGCCGCCGGCCAGAGCTTGTCGTCGCCACCGGCCAGCAGCAGGATCGGACCGTCCAGGCGCTCCACCGGGATGGGGCTGCCCGCGGCGACGGGCTTGCCGGCCCTGGTCCAGGCGGTGCCACCGTTGGGGAACCCGGCCTCGGCCCTGGAGGTGGGTGCGTAGGCCACGACCCCGTTGATCAGCTCGGGGAAGTAGGCGCCGACCAGCATCGCCGGCTCGGTGCCGCGCGAGTAGCCCAGGGCGGCCACGCGGCCACGCCGCACGCCGGACTCGGTGGCCAGGCGCCGCGCGGCGGTCGCGAAGTACTCCAGCGGGATGTCCCGAAGCTGGTCGGGACGGCCGGGATAGCGGAAGTAGGCCAGGGCGAGCGTGGGATGGCCGTGGGAGGCGAGCAGGGCCGCGTCCGCCGCCATGCCAACGCCGCCCCCCGAGCCGCCGATGGCCAGCACCGCCACCCGCGCTGGGCTGCCCGCCGGTGGGAGGGCCAGCACCCCCGCAACCTGGTCGCGGTCGGTGCGCAGCGTCCGGACGGTGACGCCGTCGCCGAGCCATTGGCGGGTGAAGCTGCGCGTGGCGAGCTGGCGGTCGCCGACGGCCACGGTCAGGTCGACGGTGAACGACGACCCCTCGGCCGGGAAATAGGTCGCCTGGTCCGGGTCGCTATAGATTGCCTGGTCGGGATCGCCGTCCGGCGGGTTCATCGACCAGAGCAGGCCCATGCCGTCCACGCCCTGGTAGGTGCCTGACTTCGGCTGGGCACGGTCGAGGTCGACAACCCCGCCGCCGTCGGCGGTGAACTGGGCCTGCGACCGCCAGACCTTCCCGCCGGCGTCGTGGGCCTGGGCTGAGATGGTGACCTCATCGCCGGAGCCCAGCCCACTGACCCGCGCGTGCACCGGCGCATCCGCCAGGGCGACCGGCTTGTCGACCTCGATGGTCGCGCTGCTGCGGCGTGGGGAACAAGCGGCGATCCCGACCAGGGACAGAGCGACGACGATGACCAGCCAGGCCCGTGCCCGCATCCTGCCGCCCTCCCGCTCATACGCCACCCGGCGCGTGAGAGCAAGCCCATCGATCGCAGCCTTGTTCAGG
>DASUPQ010000371.1 GCA_036280995.1 Actinomycetota bacterium
AGGCGGGCACGAACCGGGCCAGACCGGCGCCGTAGGTGCCGGTGCCTTCCACCCCGACCCGCTCCACCGGTCCGAAGCGCTCAGCCCAGGTGACCAGGGCGACATAGCCTCGGGTCGAGGCCGCAAAGGCCTGGGTGCCGAGCAGCCGCCCGGCCTCGTCGATCACGGCGGCCACATGCAGATCCAGATGGGTGTCGACCCCAACAGTGACCGGGCTAGCGGGTGCTGTCATGCTCTCCATGTCGTTCCTTCCGGGCCGATCGGACAGGGACGGCACGCACCCATCGGGACGGCGGACAGCACTGCGATGGGACCTCTAGGCCAGGCTCCTATCGGGTCACGTTCGCCCGACCGGTGGGTGCCTCGGGACACCCCCGGGCGGCTGGTCGACAGATCAGTTTCAAGGCACCGGGCCGGGGAGACTTCGGGTCAGACCAGCCACCCGAGGGCACCCACCCCGATCATCGCAGGGAGACTTTCTCTACACCCTCAAGGCCGCCCGCAGGGCCGGCAGCGACGCGGCGGTCACCGGGGCGCGGCCTCACCCTCCCGCCGAGGGGGAGCCGAAGCAGTCGGGAGGATGCCGGGGTTGGCCGGGCTGGACCGCGGGCCATTCGAGACAAGCAGTCAGCAGCGTCTTGACTGTCAGAGTTTTCGACCTCTGCGAATGTTTCCGAACTGCGAGCATCAGCACACGATTACCCTTTACCGACCATAGGCGGCCTGTCCCAAATGCGGTAGTGTCCCGGCCTGTCCATCACGGGCATGCCCGGAGGACGAGAGGGGGTGGATGAGGGCGCCGCCACGGCACACGCCCCTCCAGGGCGCAAGAGCATGCTCCTCGCCGCATCAGCACACCAGGAGAAGGTGGTAGCCATGCGCTCCCGCACCACCCGTCGGCTCGCCATCGCCGTCGCTATCGCCGCGCTAGCCGTACCCGCCGGCGTCGCGGTCGCCACCCCAGGCGTGGACATTACGGCGACGCAGCTCGGCAAGGGCACCTTCAGCGAACGGGTCAAGATCAGAACGCCCAACATCAAGGCCAAGATCAAGCCATCCGACTTCATCGTCCAAGAAGTGGTGATCGAGCCGGGTGGCCACACGGGCTGGCACAGCCATCCGGGCCCGGCCCTGGTGACCATCCAGGAAGGCACCTTCACGCTGTACGACGGCGATGACCGCAAGTGCCGGCCGCACCAGTACGGGCCCGGGCAGGCGTTTGTGGACAAGGGCGGCGGCCACGTCCACATCGGCCGCAACGAGGGTACCGTCACGGTGAAGCTGCTGGTGACCTTCATCGTTCCCGTGGGCGCTGCGCCTAGAATCGACGTGCCCGACCCCGGCAACTGCGACTTCTGACCTGGCTGTCGGCAAGCACGCAACCGGCCATGAGCGGGCTCAAGACCCGTCGTGGCCGGTTGCTCCTGCGTCGCGCCGGCCACCGTTCAGTGCCCTGGTCGCGAAGGACCGAAGCACCCTCCGGTTCAGCCTTCGGCCGTCGTCGCCGTACCAGAGCCAGGTCTGTCCTCGTCGGACGCGCCTTCCAAGCTGGGGATCCTGGTCCGCGCTGGGTCCGTACGGCATCGGGAATGCCTGGTCCTCGGCGGGCACCAGCGGTCACGGCCGGCAAGCTGGAACCGCAGGTCACACCGCATCCACCGCCCTGACCTCGGACGTCGCAGCAGCATGGGGCCGGGTTCAAGTCCCCCCTCCGACACGACCAGTACGCCTACCGAGCTCCACCTGAACCTGAACGGTGTGGCGGTTGGGGTCGTAGACGCCATTGATGCCGAGCTCCTCCCACCGGCCTCCTCGAGGAGTGCTCGGACCTGCTCAGGGGCGACCCCTCAGGGGCCGTGCGCGAGTCCCGGAGTTGCGCTTCGGCGGCGGCACGGGTGGCGGTGACCTCGGCGATCCACTGTTGCACGATGGCCGGGTCGGTCCCAGCCGCCAAGGCGGCCCGGTAGCGGTCCAGTCGCCGCTGGCAGTCGGCCAGGGCCTGTCGGGCGCCACATGGCGCATCCGGAACCGGACCGATCGGGGGCTCGAGACGGCGCCGGATGCCCCAGGCACGTCCTCCCTCTGCCCTCGCGATTCCGTCGATACGGGCGTAACCAGCAGAGACCCAGCACTCGTCAGGCGTCGACCTCGAGCTGCGAATGCTGGTCGTCGGCGGGCCGCGGACCTCATCGAGGACATGTCCATGCGACCGCTGATTGCGAACACGGGCGCTGACGTCTGCGGGCGCACACGAGTCGGGAGGAAGGGTTGTCGCACAAACGGTGGCGGTCTCAGGGGGTGACAGCAACACGGCTGCAGGCTTGCCACAGTGCGGGCTTGGCCTCGGAGTTGCTGTCTAGGTGTTGATCTGGTCGCTGTCGAAGGCGATGGGGTCGTCTGGTTGGACCGGCCGTGCGTCAAGGCGCGGATCGGCGCTGCCGCCAGCGGTCCGGCGAACAGCAGGTAGTCTCGGCCCGGAAGCCGGACGCGGGGTCCCTCCAGCACCTCGGCAGGGAACGCCGACGGGACGGGGATGGACCCGTGGTTGCCCATGATCGCGACCGAGGGGCTGCCGTGCAGCCAGCCGTGGCCGTCCCAGAGGCACAACCAGCAGGATTCAGGGGTGCTGGTGTGCCGGGCGAGGGCTGCGCACAGGATCCGCAGCAGCTCGGCCGGCAGGTTCCCCTCCGGTGGATCCTCGCCGTCCCAGGGCGCGGGGTCGGCCCGTGCCGCCGATGACGGCCGGCTGATGGCATGAAACTGCGCCAGCCGATGCATGCTGCGGCCGGACCAGGCCGCCACCTCAGCCCAGCGCACTGGCTGGCCCTTGGGTCCTCGGGCGGGGTGCAGGATCCGCACGAAGGCAGGGAACCCGTCAGGGACCACGGCGCTGACCGCAGATCCGAAGCGGCGCAGCCGTGGCCTCAGCCAGTCGGCCGCGGTGACGTCGGCAGAAGGATGCAGTCCGTGGTCGTTCACCAGGTAGGTCCCACAGGTCAGGGCAGCAGCATCGTGAGTGCTTGTGAGGGTGTCGTGAAGCCGAGGATCTGTCGAGGTCGGCCGTGAATCGACCACGCTTCGCCCTGGCGGATGAGGCTTTTCTCATCGGGCTCTCATCGTGCGGTAACGAACAGGTAGTAGGGTCGACAGGATGCGGACTCTCGGGATCGTTCTGGCGGGCATGGCGGTGCTGTGTGTGGTGGCCGCCGCCGTGGGCGGTTCCGGCCTTGCCGGCGCGGCCGACGCTCCTTCCCTGGGCTCGCCGATCGTGGCCGGGTCATCACCCACCACTGCGACGGTCGGCGCGGCCGGCTCCGGCGACCCCGCCGCGCGGCCGACCCTGGCGCCGTCGACGTCGACGACAGCTCCGCCGCGGACAGCGGCGCCGGTGTCCCCGCCGCCGGTCCAGGTCGCCGGGGACGACCCCGTCGACGACCTCGAGGACGACCGGCAAGACGCCGTCGACGACCTCCAGGACCGTCGGGACGACGTCGACGACGCGGACGACGATTGAGCCCGGCCGGCGGGTCAGGCAGGATCGGGCAATGGCAGGCCCCAGGTGGAAGCGGCGGGCACCGGTGAGCGCCCGGGCCCGCATCGTCGGCTGGATGGTGTTGCTGGTCGGCCTGGCCCTGGCCGTCTCGGTGGGGCTGAGCTGGCGGGTCCTGCTGGCCCGGGTCGACGAGCGCGCCAACGCCGAGCTCGTCCACGAGAGTCGCAAGCTGCGGACCTTCGCCTCCTCGGCCACCGACCAACGGGGAAACCCCTACCGGAAAGTGGACGCGCTGCTGGAGCGCTATCTTCAAGAGACGCTGCCGGAGGCCGAGGAGGAAGCCTACTTCAGCGTGGTGGCTGGCCGGCCGACCCACCGCAGCCTGGGGACGGCGCCGGCCCGCCTCGACACCGACCCGGCGTTCGTGGCCCGGGTGGCCGCCGCCACCGAACCGACCTATGGCTGGGCCGACAGCTCGGCCGGGGCGGTGCGCTATGCGGTGCTTCCTGTCCGGGTCGCCGGCGATCCCCGGCCGGGCGCCCTGGTGGTGCTGGAGTTCCGTGACCTCCAGCGGCGGGAGGTCACCGACGCGGTGCGGGTCCTGACCCTGGTCGGGTTCGGCGCCCTGGCCGTTGCCGGCCTGGTGAGCTGGCTGCTGGCCGGGCGGGTGCTGGCACCGATCCGGCTGGTCCGCCAGACGGCGGAGCGGATCGGCGAGTCCGACCTGACCCGCCGCATCGCCGTCAGCGGGGACGACGACGTCGCCCAGCTGGCCAGGACGTTCAACAACATGCTGGACCGGCTGGAGGCGGCGTTCGCCGCCCAGCGGCGCTTCCTCGACGACGCCGGGCACGAGCTTCGCACGCCGATCACGGTCATCCGTGGGCACCTTGAGCTGATGGGCGACGACCCGGCCGACCGGCGCGAGACCACCGTCCTGGTCACCGACGAGCTGGACCGGATGAGCCGCATCGTGGACGACCTGATCGTGCTCGCCAAGGCCACCCAGCCCGACTTCCTGACCCTGGCGCCCGTTGACGTGGCCGACCTGACCGTGGAGGTCGTCGCCAAGGCTCGAGTGCTGGGGCCGCGGCTCTGGACGGTCGCCGAGGTGGCCGAGACGACGGTCCTGGCCGACGGCCAGCGGCTCACCCAGGCGCTGCTCCAGCTGGCCGCCAACGCCGTCCAGCACACCACCCAGGGGGACAAGATCGCCGTCGGGTCGACCGCCAGCGGTGGGTTGGTCCGGCTGTGGGTGACCGACACCGGGCCCGGCGTCGCCCCCGACGACCAGGAGCGCATCTTCGAGCGGTTCGCCCGCGGGTCGGAGGAGCGCCGCTCCGAGGGTGCCGGGCTCGGGTTGACGATCGTCCGCACGATCGCCGAGGCCCACGGCGGGGTCGTGCGGGTCGACAGCGCACCCGGCCGGGGCGCGACCTTCATCCTGGAGCTGCCCGCCCGGCCGCCGCCGGCCGCCCCGGCCACCCCCCACGAGCAGCGGGTGGGAAGGGCCACCGGATGAACCGTGTCCTGATCGCCGAGGACGAGCGACGGATCGCGTCGTTCCTCGAGAAGGGCCTGGCCAGCAACGGCTTCACCACGGCCACGGTTGGCGACGGCGAGGCCGCCTACCACTACGCCCGCAGCGGCGAGTTCGACCTGCTCATCCTCGACATCGGCCTGCCCAAGGTCGACGGCTTCACCGTGCTGCGGCGGCTCCGGGAGGACAGGGTGGACATCCCGGTGGTGATCCTGACGGCCCGTGACAGCGTCCGCGACACCGTCGCCGGCCTGGAGAGCGGCGCCGACGATTACATCCCCAAGCCGTTCGCGTTCGAGGAGCTGCTCGCCAGGGTCCGGCTCCGGCTGCGCAGCCAACGGGCGCCGGAACCGACCATGCTCCGGGTGGGCGACCTCACCCTCGACCTGCGCACCCGCCGTGTCTACGTCGCCGACCAGACGGTGGACCTGACCGCCCGCGAGTTCGCCCTGGCCGAGGTGTTCTGCCGCCACCCCGACCAGGTCCTGTCGCGCGAGCAGCTGCTGTCCACCGCGTGGCGGTTCGACTTCGACCCGGGGTCCAACGTGGTCGACGTCTACGTCCGGTACCTGCGCCGCAAGCTCGGCGCGGAGCGGATCGAGACGGTCCGCGGCAGCGGCTACCGGCTCCGCACCGACTGACCCTCAGACACGACGCCGATGAAGACTTCCTCATCGGCCCCTCATCTCCCTCCAATGGTCCGTCGTAAGACTGGAACGACCCGCACGGCCCACCCGGGGAGGTGACGACCACGACCGACGTCATTCCCCGGCCACGACCCCGAGTCGCCTTGTACTCTCACGACGCCCAGGGTCTCGGCCATGTCCGGCGCAATCTCGCCCTGGCCGGCGCCCTCCAGCTGCTCGACCCGGCTCCCGACGTTCTGCTGCTGACCGGCGCCCCCGAGGCGGCCGCTCTGCGCCGTCCATCCCGGACCGACCTGGTCGGCCTGCCTGCCCTGGCCAAGAGCCAGCAGGGTGCCTATACGGCCAGACACCTCTCGGTCGCCGCCAGCGAGCTGGCCGAGCTTCGCACTGCCCTGCTGACCGCCACCCTGACCACGTTCGTGCCCGACCTGCTGGTGGTGGACAGGCATCCACGCGGCTTCCGCGGCGAGCTCGAGCCGGCCCTGGAGCGGCTGAACGCGCTGGGCTGTACCCGGGTCGTGCTCGGCCTGCGCGACGTCATCGACGACCCGGTGCGGACCCGCCTGGAGTGGCGGCGCGACCGTGGCAGCCTGGCCCTGGCCCGCTACTACGACCAGGTCTGGCTGTACGGGGATCCGGCCGTGTACGACGCCGGCGCCGTGCTCGGCCTCGACCCCGACTTGGCGACGACCATCGTGGCCACCGGCTACCTTGCCCGCGGTCGTGACCACGGGCCCGGCGGCCGGCGCCCGCCGGCCCACCGACTCCCAGCACGATATGTGCTGTGTGTCCTGGGCGGCGGCGGCGACGGCGGCGCCGTGGCCGAGGCGTTCGCCCGCGCCCCGCTGCCCGCTGGCCACGCCGGCGTCCTGGTCACCGGACCGCAGATGCCGCAGGCGGCGCGCGAGGCGGTCAGGGTCATCGCCGCCGGACGGGATGGCCTGCTGGTCTACGAGTTCCTGGACGACGTCGAGCGCTGGCTCGGCCACGCGGCCGCGGTCGTCTCGATGGGCGGTTACAACAGCGTCTGCGAGGCCCTTGCCGCCGGGCGGCCGCTGCTGGTCGTCCCCAGGGTCAGGCCCAGGGCCGAGCAGCTCATCCGAGCCACCGCCCTGGCCAGGACCGGGCTGGTCGACCTCCTGCACCCGGACGAGTTGGATCCGCCGAGGCTGGGCCGCTGGGCTGCCAGCGCCGTCCGGCGCGGGCCACGGCCACCGTCCCCGGTCGACCTGGACGGCCTGGCCAGGATCCCCGCGCTGGCCAAGGCGCTGCTGGGCGGGAGGCGTCCGGCGCGACGGGGAGCCGGCCATGTGGCCTGACCAGACCGGCGGCGGCCGGGTTGGCTACGTCGTCAAGATGTACCCACGCCTGTCGGAGACCTTTGTCGTCTCGGAGATCCTGGCCAGGGAGGCCTGCGGCACCGACATCGAGATCTTTTCGTTGCGCCAGCCGGTCGACCCGTACTTCCATGACAGCCTGGCCCGGGTCCGGGCGCCGGTCACCTATGTGCCCAGGGCGCGGCGCCTCGACGAGCTGTGGTGCGCCATGGGGGCGGCCGAGCGGGAGTTGCCCGAGCTGACGAGAGCCCTGCCCGAGCTGCTCGCGGCCGATCCCGAGGACGCCGGGCAGGCGCTGGAGCTGGCCGTCATGATCCGCCGGCGCGGCATCAGCCACCTGCACGCCCACTTCGCCACCCTGGCCACCACCGTGGCCCGGCTGGCTTGGCTGCTCAGCGGCGTCCCGTACTCGTTCACGGCCCACGCCAAGGACATCTTCCACCAGCAGGTGGACCACTCCGACCTGGGCCGCAAGTTGGCCGACGCCCACCACACCGTGACCATCAGCGAGTACAACCTGCAGCACCTGCGTACCGCCCACGGACTGGCGGCCGAGCGGCTGCAGCTGGTCCGCAACGGGGTCGACCTCCAGGCGTTCCCCTACGGCGGCCCCCCGGCAGCCGGCGGACCGCCGGTCATCGCGGCGGTCGGCCGGCTGGTCGAGAAGAAGGGCTTCGGCGTCCTCGTCGACGCCTGCCGGGTGCTGGTCGACCGCGGCCTGCCGGTGCACTGCCGCCTGGCCGGCGGCGGCCCGCTCGAGCCGGAGCTCCGGGCCCAGGTCGCGGCCCTCGGGCTCGACGGTGTCGTCGAGCTGACCGGGCCGCTGCCCCAGGCGAGGGTACGTGAGCTGATCGCGTCGGCCACCGTGTTTGCCGCGCCCTGCGTGGTCGACACCGACGGCAACGCCGACGGCCTGCCCACGGTGCTGCTTGAGGCGATGGCGCTCGGCACCCCGTGCGTCGCCACCGACGTCACCGGGTTGCCCGAGGCGGTCCATCACGGCCGCACCGGCCTGCTCGTCGGGCCTCACGACCCCGAGGGGCTGGCCGACGCCATCCAGACCCTCCTCCAGGACCCCGGCCTCCGCGCCCGCCTGGCCGTCGCGGCGCGGGCGCTGATCGAGGCCAGCTTCGACGCCCGCCGGCAGGCCGCCGCCCTCGATGACCTCCTGGCGCGGCCGCTGCCGGCGAGGATCGGGGGCTGAGATGCGCCTCGCCTACGTCTGCGCCGACCCGGGCGTCCCGGTGTTCGGGACGAAGGGTTCCTCGGTCCATGTGCAGGAGGTCGTCCGCGCCTTGCGTGCTCGCGGCGCGCTGGTCGAGCTCGTCTGCGCCCGGACCGGCGGGCCGGCCCCGGCCGGCCTGCGCGATGTGCCGGTGCACCGCCTCCCCCTGGCCACGGCCCGGACCACCGCCGAGCGGGAGCGCCAGCTCGCCGGGCACGACTCGGCCATCGCCGGCCTGCTCGCCAGGCGCGGGCCCTTCGACCTCGTCTACGAGCGCTACTCGCTCTGGAGCCGGTCGGCCACGGCCCACGCCGCCCGGGCCGGCTGGCCCTGCCTGCTCGAGGTCAACGCGCCCCTGGTGGACGAGCAGGCCGTCCACCGCGAGCTGGCCGACCGGGCCGGGGCCGAAGCCGTCATCGCCGGCGCGGCCAGCGACGCCACCGCCGTGGTGTGCGTGTCCGACCCGGTGGCGGCCTGGGTCCGGCGCCAGGCCCCGGCGGCCCGGACCGTCGTGGTCCCCAACGGCGTCGACACCGGGCGGTTCCGACCCCCCAGACACCGGCCGGCAGGGCCGTTCATCGTCGGGTTCGTGGGGACGCTCAAGCCCTGGCACGGGGTGGAGGTGCTGGTCGACGCGTTCGCCCGGCTGGCTGGGCGGCTCCCGGCGGCCCGGCTGCTGCTGGTCGGGGACGGCCCGCTGGCCGGTCGGGTGACCGAGCGCGCCGCCGCGCTCGGCATCGGCGCGGCGGTCACCAGGACCGGTGCCGTCGACCCGCTCCAGGTGCCCGGCTGGCTGCACGCCATGCACGTCGCCGTCGCGCCCTACCCGGCCGGCGCCGAGACCTACTTCTCCCCGCTCAAGGTCTACGAGTACCTGGCCACCGGCCTGCCCGTGGTCGCCAGCTCGGTGGGCCAGCTCCCGGCCGCGCTCGACCACGGACGGGCCGGGGTCCTCGTCCGCCCGGGTGACGTCGAGGGCCTGGCCGCCGCCCTGCACGCCCTCGCCCTCGACCCAGGGCTGCGGACCCGGCTGGGCGCCGCCGCCAGGGCCAGGGCCGTCCAGTGCCACAGCTGGTCTGGTGTGGTCGCCGCCAGTCTGGCCGCGGCCGGCGTCGCCCTCGACCCGGCCGACGGGGCGGTGGCCTGATGGGGCGGCGCCACAACGGACACTCGGTCCGTCAGCTGGCCACCGCCTTGCCCGGCCTTCGCCGCACCCTGCGGCACGTCCGGCCGCACCTGCGGCCCCATCGCCACCTTGCCGTCGGCGGCCTGGCCGCACTGGTGGCCGAGGTCGGTTTCCGCCTGCTGGAGCCCTGGCCACTGAAGGTCGTCATTGACACCATCGTCCAGCCCGGCGCAGCCCAGCGTCCGGGCGTCATGCGCCTGATCGCGCTGGCCGCGGCCGCCCTCGTCGGCGTCGTGCTGCTGCGCGCGCTGGCTTCCTACGCCATGACGGTCTGCTTCGCCCTGGCCGGCACACGGGCCATGACCAGCGTCCGGGCCGAGCTTTTCGACCACCTCCAGACGCTGTCGCTGCGGTTCCACCACCGGACGGCCACCGGCGACCTGCTCACCCGCCTCATCGGGGACGTCGGCCGGGTCCAGGAGGTCGCCGTCACGGCCGCGCTGCCGCTGCTCGGCAACCTGGCGGCCCTGGCCGGGATGGCGGTCGTCATGGTCCTGCTCGACTGGCAGCTGGCCTTGCTCACGCTGGTCGCCTTCCCGATCTTCGTGCTGGGCGGCGCCCGCCAGGGTGCACGCATCACCGCGGCCGCCCGACGCCAGCGGCGCCGCGAGGGTGAGCTGGCCGGGACGGCCGGGGAGACCCTCGGGGCCATGACCGTGGTCCAGGCGTACTCGCTGCGGGCATTGCTGCGCGGTCGCTTCTCGGCCAGCAACGCCACGGCCCTGCGCGACGGGGTCAGGGCGGCCCGCCTGGCCGCCGGCCTCGAGCGGGGAACCGACGTCCTGGTCGGCCTGGCCGGCGCCGTGGTGCTCCTGTCCGGGGCCAGGCAGGTGCTCAACGGTTCGCTCACGCCCGGGGAGCTGGTCGTGTTCGTCAGCTACCTGAAGAGCGCCTTCAAGCCCATGCGCGACCTGGCCAAGTACACCGGCCGGCTGGCCAAGGCGGCGGCGTCAGGGGAGCGCATCGTCGACCTGCTCCAGACCCGGCCGGGCGTCACCGACCGCCCGGGCGCCATCGTGGCGCCCCGTCTGCGCGGCGAGGTCTGCTTCGAGGGTGTCTGCGTGGGCTATGGCCCTGGTCCCCTGGCCCTGGCCGGCGTCGACCTGCACGTGCCGGCCGGGGCGAGGATCGGGCTGCTCGGCCCGTCCGGCTCGGGCAAGTCGACCCTGGCCGCCCTGCTGCCGCGGCTGCAGGACCCCAACAGCGGCCGGGTCCTCGTCGACGGGTACGACCTGCGCGATCTCACCCTCGAGTCGCTGCGGGCCCAGGTCGCGGTCGTGTTCCAGGAGAGCGTGCTGTTCGCGACCAGCATCGCCGAGAACATCCGCTACGGCCGGCCCGGCGCCAGCGACGCCGAGGTCGAAGCGGCCGCCAGGCAGGCCAACGCCCACGAGTTCGTGACCGCCCTGCCCGACGGATACCTGACGGTCGTCGGCGAGCGAGGCGGCACCCTGTCAGGAGGCCAGCGCCAGCGCATCGCCGTGGCCCGAGCGCTGCTGCGCGACGCCCGCATCGTCGTCCTCGACGAGGCGCTCACCGGGCTCGACGAGGCGGGCGCGGCCTCGGTCAGGCAGGCGCTGCACCGGCTCACGGCCGGGCGGACGACCTTCGTCATCAGCCACGACGCCGACGACGTGGCCGACTGCGACCACGTCGTCTGGATCGAGGACGGCCAGATCGCCGACCAGGGCCGTGCCGAGGCGGTGGCGGCCAGGCAGGGCCTGCACGGCCCGCTGCGGCCGCTGCACGACCCCGACAGGGGGCGTCGTGCCGCCACCGGCTGAGCTGGAGCTGATCGCCCGTGACCCAGCCCTTGCGGCCATGGCCACCGTGCTCGACCAGGCGGCGCTGACCGCCTTCGTGGCCGAGCGCTGGGCCGCGACCGGCCGCGGCCCGCCGCCGGAGCAGGTGCTGGTGCGCTACCTCCGCTACAAGCCGGGCACCGCGCTGGTGGCCGGGCTGGAGCTGCGCGGCCCCGCCGGCACCGCCATGGCCGCGGCCAGGGCGACCGTCGCGAGCGCCGCCCCGAAGCTGGCCAAGACGCTCCGCGCGGTGGAGCGC
>DASUPQ010000372.1 GCA_036280995.1 Actinomycetota bacterium
CCGCCGGACCCCGATTCGGCGTCAACGGCGCGTTCGAACATTTCGTCCGGCTGCCCTACGTGCACGAGCCGGACCGCCTGCGGCAGGCCGTCGGCGGACTGGCCGCCGCCTACCGGACCGTGACCTCCGGCGCGAGTGCGGCGCTGCGGGAGCCGTCGGTGGTGGTCTGACCCAGATCCGCGGGTAAGACCGGTGGCCGGGTGACCGCCGGACGCGGATTGGGCGATTTGGTTGGTCTGTCCGATTCTGTTGTTCGGTGGTCGCCGCGCGGGTACGGCGGTGTCCCGGCGGGTCGCGCCGGGTGCGGGTTCCACGTGTCCTTGGTTGTCGGGTCGGGGTGGGTCGGTGTCAGCCGTCGCGGACGGCTGGCAGGGCCTGCAGGGCGGTCAGGACGGTGATGAGCAGGCCGGGTTGGGGTGGTGGCCGCAGGGTCAGGGCCCGGTTGGTGCGGACGATCCGGGCCGGGATGCTGATCAGTTCGCGGCGCAGCCGGGCCACGGTGCGGCGTCGGCGGCCGCGGCCGTTGTCCAGGCCGGCCAGTTCCTGGATCCAGCTGCTGATGGTGCAGGCCAGCAGCGCCGCCCACATCCACACGGTGTTGACCATCCGGTATTTCGACGGCAGATGACGAAGGGCGGCACCGTGTTTGGCGTCCTTGTTCAAGGCTTCGATATCGGTCCGATGCCTGTACCAGTGCTCGACCGCGACCAACCGCCCCGGGGTGGACACGTCCCGGTTGGTCAGGATGAACGAGTACCCGTACACGTGGTCAAGCTGCCCGGCCAACGCCAGCTGCAACTGGCCCTTGTCGATCGTGCGCAGCTTGCGGGCCCGGTTGTCGGTGGGGATCTGGTCGACCGGGATCCGGGTCCGCCGCACCAGGCAGGCGATGCCCGCGTCCTTGGGCCACGGCCCGGGCAGATAGTCCAGGACGGCGACCTCGGTGTGCTCCATCCCGATGACCGGGTGCCAGCCGTCCGCCGGCGCGGTCCGGCAGGCCCGCACGACGGCGGTGTTGCGCTTGACGCCGATCGCGAAGTCCACCCCCCGGTCGACGCAGTGATGGGCCAGGTCCGCGGCGAAATATCCGGAATCCCAACGGCACTGGATCTTCTCCACCCCCGGTGGCAGCGCCTTGATGGCCCGGTCCAACAGGTCCGCGGCGACCGGCCGGGGGTCCTCGTCGGCGAGCATCAGGTCCGCGGCCAGGGTGGCGCCGCTCTCGGCCCAGAACGCGATGTGCGGCCGGTAGGCCCGTTGTCCCTGGTAGTTGTAGACGGCGTCCTGCTTCCGGCGGCCGTAGACCTCCACATCGGTGGTGTCGCCGTCGATCGTGGCCACCGCCAGCAACTGAAGACGTCGGTGCTCGGGAACAAGGGTGATCAATCTTTGGTTGAGCACCCCGATCGCCGTCTCGATCGCGGCCAGATGTGTTGCGGTGAAACGCTGCGCCAGTTGCGCGGTGGTCGTCGACGCCGGTGTCGGGACCGGTTCCAACGCCTGCCCGGCGGTGTCGTCGCGGCGCCGGTCCATCCCGACCAGGAAGTCCTGTCCGGCCAGCTGGGCCGAGGCCATCGATACCAGCAGCCCACCGGCCGTCACCCCGCGGCAGCGTTGTTTGAACCGGCCGATCGCGGCGTCCAGCGCCGCCCCGATGCCCAGTACCCGATCCAGTTCGGTGACCGCGGCCACCCCGGCATGAGCGGTCAACCGCGAGTCCACCGCGCCGATCCGGACCCGCCGACCGAACCCGCGCCGCCGGGCGGCTCCCCGAGACGTCGCCGCAACCGCTAACATCAATCCGATGCCCTTCTGATATGGGGATTGTGACCTTCAGCAGCCACATTTTCCCACGTCAGAGGGCATCACCACGTTAGCGACAGCCCCACAACCCACGGATCTGGGTCAGACCGCGACGAATGAGGCGGACACCCAGCGCGGCAACGGCAACTCCGACGGCAAGGACCAGCACCCGCCCGGCCGTCAACGTCATCAGGGCCGGGCGGACCAACTCTCCTCGGTGTCCCCGG
>DASUPQ010000373.1 GCA_036280995.1 Actinomycetota bacterium
GGATGCCTTCATCGAGCATGCCTTCCACGTCCGCGAGGCCCGCGACACCCTGTTCGGCGAGTTCGCCTACGACCACCAGATGACGATCTACGGCGAGCCGGTGCCTCGGCTGGTCGAGTTGTTCGACCGGGTGGGGGTGGACGTGACCTGGTTCACCCTGCTCCAGGCCCTTGAACCTGTGAGCGTCGACTGACCGAGGCGGGCAGCGCGCTCGGAGCAACCCGCCGGCTCGGCTCCCAGCGCGCTACCCGACGTCGGCGGGCCCGGCGCCGACGCACGGGTCCTAGGGATCCATCCTGGATCGGCCGTGCGCGCACGGCACCCGCCGTCGAGCAGAGAGGACACAGCGATGTACCTGATCCGCGAGCGCTTCTTCCGCCTGGGCGAGGACTCCGACATCACCGACGACCAGGGCCGGCCGCTGCTGCAGGTGGACGGCAAGGTCCTCAGCCTGCGCAACCGGCTGGTCCTGCGCGACCCGCAAGGGCGCGAGGTCGCCCAGGTCCAACGCAAGCTGGTCGCGCTGGTGCCGACCTACCAGGTCTCGCTGGCCGGCCGCGAGGCCGCCGAGGTCCGCAAGCACTTCTTCACGCCCTTCCGGGACCGCTTCACCATCGACGTCCCCGGGCCCGATGATCTGGAGATGGAGGGCGACCTGTTCGACCACGAGTTCACCATCCGCCGCGGCGGCCAGACGGTGGCGACCGTCTCCAAGCGGTGGCTCAGCATGCGCGACACCTACGCGGTGGACGTCGCTCCCGGCCAGGACGATCTGCTGATCCTGGCCAGCGTGCTGGCCCTCGACCTGGCGGAGGACCAGGAGCGCCAGCACCACTGAGCCCAACCCTGCCGCCGACCACCGGGGTTGATCAGATGACCGGGCACACGGCCGGTCCCGGCGGTTGGGAGGCCTTCGGAAGGGGCGCAGCGTTCGGCCGCTGCGACGCCGTCACGATCACAGGGGGTGAGCGCATTAGCCGGTCGCCGCCACGTGACTCCCCCAGGTGCGGCCCTCACCGCCGAGCAGTTGCAGGCGGGGGCGTCGGACCCATGCCAGGGCTGTCCGGCGACCACGTACCCAGCTGATCGAGTTCCGCCACTCGCTTCGGGAGACGGTGGTTGGCAAGGTGCTCCGCCGGGAGCTGCGGACGGAGGAGCAGAGAGCATCGCCGCGATGGAGCGAGAAGGCGTGCCGCGATCATGGATGCTCCGCGCCAAGCCTGGCATATGGTCAGGTTGGTCACCAGGCCAGCTCGCGGCGGTGCTGGTCATCGATCCGCTTGGGCGAGGTCAGCGGCACCAACCCGGCGGGAGGTACGAATGACGAGCGCTCGCGTCCTGTGGCGCGTGCGCTGGGTCATCACCTGTTGAGGACGGCTGGCCTCCTGATCGTGGGACCTTCGCCCGTGGTGGCGGGGCCGCCTCGGCCGTAGCGTGGCCTGGGAGAAAGGGGTGGATGACATGAAGCTCCCCAAGGTGCTGCAGTCGCCCGAGCGCGACGTCCTGCTGGTGTCGGCGTTGATCGCCATCGTGATGGTGCTGGCCTTCACCGATTGGGGCGTCCTGGCCTACGTGGTGACGGGCCTGGTCTTTGCCGCGCTGGTGCTGGCCTCGGCTATCGCCAACCGTCGGGCGACCCACCGCTGACCGCCGACGTGATGGACGCGCGCTTGGGCTGTTCCAGGACAGTGGCGAGGCGGCCACCGCTGGCCACCGGCCGCCGCCGGGACAGGACGAGCTGGGCCGGGCCGATGGCGGCAGGCGTGAACACGCCCCGCGACGACCGATTCAAGCACCACCTCCTCGCCGTTTCGGGGCCGGCTGGCGTCTGCGCCACCGGGGGGCACGGTTAGCGTCAGGGCAGGGTTCCTGGATGGCAGGCCCACCTAGCCGACCCGGCAGCGCCCGCTGGGGGGAGGGTCGCAGGGACGCTGCGACTAGAGAAGGAGGTCCACCACCGTGGACAGCTCTGCACTCGCCAAGGAACCCTTTGTCAGCATCACCACCTTCAAGCGCGACGGAACCCCGGTCTCGGTGCCGGTGTGGTGCGCCGCCGACAACGGCAGCCTGCTGGTCTTTAGTGAGGCCGACTCCTGGAAGGTGAAGCGGATCCGCCGCGACCCCCATGTCCGCCTCGCGCCCTGCAGCCCCCGAGGGAAGCCACGTGGCCCGGCGGTCGACGCCAATGCCAGCCTTGTGGAGGAGACCGCGAAGGTCGAAGCGCTGCTGGTACGAAAGTACGGCTGGGCGTGGCGCGGGTACCGCGCGCTCATGTTATCGACGGCGCTGATCCGGCGCCTCCGCCGACAGATCCCGACGGCATGGCTGACGATCAGGATCACGCTTCGTGAGGCGGGCCCAGATCAGACCAACCTCAGGGATCCAGGCCACTCGCGGCATGCCCGATCCGGGCTCCAGTCCGTCCGGCGGCCGACGCCTGGGCAGCCCGGGCCACACGGCCAGGAACTCGGATTGGCCGGCGGGCAGGGCAAGACCGAACCTGCGC
>DASUPQ010000374.1 GCA_036280995.1 Actinomycetota bacterium
GAAGGCGTCCTTGGGGAAGTGCGCCGGCACCCAGTCGACCAGCACCCCGATGCCCCGCTGGTGGAGCTTGTCGATCAGGTGGCGGAGGTCGTCGGGGGTGCCGAAGCGGGCCGTGGGCGCGTAGTAGGCCGACACCTGGTAGCCCCAGGAGGGGGCGTACGGGTGCTCGGCCACCGGCATGAACTCCACGTGGGTGAAGCCGAGCTCGGCCACGTAGTCGGGCAGCTGGTCGGCCAGCTCCCGGTAGGACAGCCCGTGGCGCCAGGAGCCGAGGTGGACCTCGTAGATCGACATCGGCTCGGCCGGCCGGTCGTGCCGCTCCCGGCCGGCCATCCAGTCGGCGTCGCCCCAGGTGTAGCCGGAGGTGTAGACGACGCTGGCCGTCTTGGGCGGCTCCTCGGCCGAGAACGCCACCGGGTCGGCCTTGAGGGTGAGCGCCCCCGAGGGGGTGACCAGCTCGTACTTGTACCTGGCCCCGCCGCCCACCGCGGGCACGAACAGCTCCCAGATCCCCGAGGAGCCGAGCGCCCGCATCGGGTGCAGGCGGCCGTCCCAGGAGTTGAATTCGCCCACCACCCGCACGGCACGGGCGTTGGGCGCCCACACGGCGAAGGCCGTCCCGGCCACGCCGTCGACGGTCATCTCGTGGGCGCCGAGCTTCTGCCACAGCCGCTCGTGGCGGCCCTCCCCGAGCAGGTACTGGTCGAGCTCGCCGATGGTCGGCCAGAACCGGTAGGGGTCGTCGATGGTGAAGCTGCCCGAGGGGTAGCTGACCTCCAGCCGGTAGGCCTTCGGGGGGGTCGTGCCGTCCAGCGTGCCCTCGAACAGGCCCGCCGGGTGGACCTGGTCGAGCTTGACCCGTTCGTCCTTGCCCGCCTCCGACCCGATCAGCGCCACCACCGCGGTGGCGTCGGGGCGGAACGCGCGGACCACCGTCCGGCCGTCCTCGGTATGGGCTCCGAGCAGGCGGTGGGGCTCGTGGTGCTCCCCGCGGACCAGCCGCTCGACCTCGTCCCTCGTCATGGGCTCGCTCCCAGCAGACGTCGGATGCCGCCGAGCGGGATCTGGAGCCACGGCGGCCGGTGTCTGGCCTCGTACATCACTTCATAGACGGCTTTGTCGAGCTCAAACGCGCGCAGCAGCAATTCGTGGTCGCCGGCCAGCCAGCCCGAGTCGCCCGCCCTGGCCAGGTAGCCGTCGAGGAAGGCGTTGCGGTTGGCCTCGATCCAGGCCGCGGCCGGCCCCTCGAAGCGGGCCAGCTCGTCCCGGGTCGGGCCCGGCGTGTCCGGGTCCTCGCCCAGCACCAGCGGCGAGAAGGCGGCGTAGTCGAAGGACCGGAGCATCCCGGCCACGTCCTGGAGCGGGCTGGCCAGCCGCCGCCGCTCCTCGAGGCTGCGGGCCGGCTCCCCCTCGAAGTCGATCACGATCCAGACCTGACCAGACCTGAGCACCTGGCCGAGGTGGTAGTCGCCGTGGATGCGCTGGAGGTAGCGGCTGCCACCACCGGCCGCCTCGGCCTTGCGGTAGACCTCCTCGATGGCGTCGCGCTGGCCGGCCAGCTCGGGGACCAGGGCGGTCACCTGGGCGAGCTGGCCGAGCAGGCGGGCGCTGAGCCGGCCCAGGTCGGGCTGGCCCTCGGCCACCTTGGGCAGGGCGGTGGCCATGGCCGCGTGCAGCTCGGCGGTGAGCCGGCCCAGGGCGCCGGCGTCGGTGGCGAAGTTGCCCGGGTCGCCATCGGGGGACTCGTAGTGGTCGGCGACCCGTTCGGTGGCCAGCTTCCAGCCGTCGACGCTGCCGGCGTAGTAGCGCTGGAGGATGCCGAGGGTCGAGCCCAGCCCCTCGATCCAGCCGAGCGGGGCCGCGCAGGCCTCGAACCCGGCCCCGGCCAGCGCCCTGGTCACCTCCAGCTCCGGGTTCTCGCCCGGCTCGAGCAGGCGGAACAGCTTGAGGATGAGCCGGTTGGCGAAGACCAGCGAGGAGTTCGACTGCTCGCCGGAGAGCAGCTTGCCCGGGCCGCGCAGCGTCTCGGTCCACTCCGGCATCCGGTAGAAGCGCAGCTCCTCGACGTTGGCCGCCCGCGCGAGGAGGTCGAGGTAGACGCCGCCGAGGCGCTCGTCGCGGGCGGCGTCGTACCACGGTCCGCCCTTGGGGCCTGTGGTCTCGTAGATCACGGCGTCCGGGGCCCGGTCGGTGAGCTGCCTGGCCTCCAGGCCGCGGTCGTGGCCGACGGGTACGTGGTAGCGCTCGACCCCGCCGTCGGCGTAGGCGACGGCCGCCACCACGGCCGACAGGCTCGGCAGGGCGGTCCGCAGCGGCACCGAGCTCTCGACCCTGACCTCGGCGACGGTCCGGCCCTTGCCCGCGAACCAGCGCTGGGAGGGCAGGAACTCGGCCAGGGCCGCCTCCAGCTCCGTCACGGTTGCTACCTGGGCCGGACGTGGAGCACGTGGGCCGGCTCCCAGTGCGGGTCGAGGCGGACCCAGTTCGAGGACCCGTGCCAGGTCCAGGTCTGGCCGGTGAGCTCGTCGTGGACCTCGAAGGCGCCGGTGTCCCAGTCGAGGCCGAGGGCGGGCATCCACAGGTGGACGACGGTGTCGCGGGTCTCGTGCGGGTTCAGGTTGACCAGCACCAGCACGGCGTCGTCGCCGGTCTGCTTGGAGAAGGCGATGATGTCGGGCGAGTCGGCCAGGTGGAAGCGGAGGTTGCGCAGCCAGTGCAGGGCCGGATGGGCGCGGCGGATCTCGTTGAGCCGTCCCAGGTAGCCGGCCAGCGACGGCTGCGACCAGGTCCGGGGCCGGTACTGGTACTTCTCCGAGTCCAGGTACTCCTCGGAGCCGGGCCGGACCGCTTGGTGCTCGTACAGCTCGTAGCCGGAGTAGACGCCCCAGGAGGGCGACAGCATCGACGCCAGCACGGCCCGGATCCTGAACGCCGCCGGCCCTCCGTACTGGAGGTAGGCGTGGAGGATGTCGGGGGTGTTGACGAAGAAGTTGGGCCGCATGTACTCGTTCGAGGGCGAGTGGGCCAGCTCGTTGCAGTACTCCTCCAGCTCGGCCTTGCCGTTGCGCCAGGTGAAGTACGTGTAGGACTGGGTGAAGCCGATCTTGGCCAGGACCCGCATCATCGGCGGGCGGGTGAACGCCTCGGCCAGGAAGACCACGTCAGGGTGCTCGGCCTTGACGGCCGCGATCAGCCACTCCCAGAACCGCACCGGCTTGGTGTGGGGGTTGTCGACCCGGAAGATCCGCACCCCGTGGGCGATCCAGTGGTCCAGGATCCCCTTGCAGGCCTGGGACAGCGCGGGCGCGTCCGGGCTGTCGAAGTTGAGCGGGTAGATGTCCTGGTAGACCTTGGGCGGGTTCTCGGCGTGGGCGATCGAGCCGTCGGGCCGGATGCGGAACCAGTCCGGGTGGTCCTTGACCCAGGGGTGGTCGGGCGAGCACTGCAGGGCGTAGTCGAGGGCGATCTCCATGCCCAGCTCGTTGGCCCTGGCCACGAAGGCGTCGAAGTCGTCCATGGTGCCGAGGTCGGGGTGGACGGCGTCGTGGCCGCCGGCCTCCGAGCCGATCGCCCACGGGCTCCCGGGGTCGTCCGGGCCGGGCTCCAGGGTGTTGTTGGGGCCCTTGCGGTGGGTGTGGCCGATGGGGTGGATCGGCGGCAGGTAGACCACGTCGAAACCCATGGCGGCGATGGCCGGGAGCCGCTCCGCCGCCTGCTTGAACGTTCCGCTGCTGGTGGCCGTGGCCCCCTCGGAGCGGGGGAAGAACTCGTACCAGGCGCCGTAGAGGGCGCGGGGGCGGTCGACCCAGATGCCGAGGCGCTTGGAGCGGGTGGCCTCCTTGGGCGGGTGCCGCTCCAGCAGCTCGACCACGGTCGAGTCGGAGGCGGCGGCCAGCCGCTCGGCCGGGTCGGCGCCCTTGTTGCGCAGCCCGGCCGCGGCCGCCGTGAGCACCTCGCGACCGGACGCCGGCACCCAGGCCCGGGCCGCCTCCACCAGGCGGGCGCCCTCCTCGAGCTCGAGGCCGATGTCGCGGCCGGCGTCGAGCTTCCTCTGGGTGCCGATGCGCCAGGTGGCGACCTCGTCGGTCCAGGCCTCGACCACCATCGACCAGGCGCCGGTGCGGGGCAGGGTGATCTCGCCCTGCCACTGGTGCAGGCCGTGGTTGACCTCGACCAGGGGGACGAGCTGGCCCTTGCGGTCGCCCGGGCCGGTCAGGCGCACGGCCGCGGCCACGACCTCGTTGTGGCCGTCGCGGAAGATGGTCGCGGAGACCGGGACCGTCTCCCCGGCGACCGCCCGGGCGGTGAACTGCCCGCAGCCGACCTGAGGACGGATGTCCTCGATCACGATGCGCCCGATCATGTGAGCACGCTACCACCAGAGCACCCGGTTCAGCGGCGGAACGGCTCAGGGGCGCTGGGAGTTCAGCGCCCCCGTGGGGGCCCGGCGCCGGGTGAGCGCGCGCACCCGCCCGCGGCCCCCCCTGGCCCCCACGAGGGCCCGCCCTTGGGATCGCTCCCCAGGGCGAGCCGCAGTCTTTCCCGTCGCAACCATCCTGACAAGGAGCATCTCTGGGCCACCTGCAATGCCTACGCAGGTCGTGGAACGAGCGGGGGACGCGCCATGGCGGACGCTTGCCACTCCGCGAGGCGCCCGGTAGCCCAGGTGGGCCACAGCCTGTCCTCCTCGGCGGCGTCGGCCGGCATGGCCGCGGCCAGGAGGGCGAGCACCTGGGCGGTGGTGGCCGGGCGCCCGGCCGGGTCGGGAGCCAGCAGGGCGGCCACGACCCGGCCGACGTCCTCCGGCACCTCCGGGTTGCGGCTGCTCGCCGGGGGTGGGGGGCCGGCCAGCTGGGGCCAGCGTCGCCCGGCCGGGCCGTGGTCGGCCGGGTCGAACGCCTGGGTGCCCGTGGCCAGCTGGTACAGGACCGCTCCGAGCGCGAACAGGTCCATGCCCGGGCTGACCGGACGGCGGCGGACCTGCTCGGGGGCCATCCACGGCGGCGAGCCGCGGCGGTGTCCGCCGGCGGGCGCCTCGCCCACCGGCCGGGCCAGGCCGAGGTCGATCAGCACCGGGCGGCCGTCGCGGAGCACGACGTTGCCCGGCTTGACGTCCAGGTGGGCCAGGCCGCGGCCGTGCAGGTGGCCGAGGGCGGCGGCCAGCTGCATGCCGGTGAGCAGCACGTCGACCGGGTGGAAGGGACCGCCGTCGGCGAGGGCGTCGTCGAGGGTCGGCCCCTCGACATACTCGAACACCAGATGCGGCACGGGCGAGTCGAGGCGGGCCTCGAGCAGCCGCCGGATCCCCGGGTGGGCGGTCGAGCCGGCGACGGCCGCCTCCTGGGCCAGCCCGGCCAGCGCCCGGGCCCCTTGCCCGGGCCGGGGAAGCTTCACCGCCACCGGGCACCAGCGGCCGAGGTCCCAGGCCAGCCAGGTCTCGCAGCGCCGCCCGTCGCCGAGCAGCGCCCAGGCCAGCAGCCCAGGGGCCAGCTCGTGGCCGGGCGGCCAGTCCCAGGACGGCTCGGGGGTCCACGGTGGGTCCTTCCGTTGGAGGTGCTCGGGTGAGGGGGCGGCTCGCCAGCGACCGCCCCCCTCACGGTCGGGGTCAGCCGCGCGTACGGGTGCGGGTGCGCGTCCGCGACCTGGACATCGACGAGGCGCTGGGGCCACCGTGGTGCGAGAACACCTTGTGGCCGCCCCGGACGCGACGACCGCGTCCACGTCCTCTGCTCATGAGCTCACCCCCTCTCCGGATCCGCCGGTCAATGCCAGCTCGTGCGGGTGCTGCAGGGCCCAGAGGCGGGCGTAGGCGCCGCCGGCGGCGAGCAGCTCGGCCGGCGGCCCCTGCTCGATCACGCGGCCGCCGTCCAGCACCACCACCCGGTCCGCGCGGGCGGCCAGGCTGAGGCGGTGGGAGACCGCCACCACCGTCCGCCCCTCGGCGGCCCGGTCGAGGGCGTCGAGGACCGCCTGCTCGGAGGCGGCGTCCAGCCCGCTGGTGGGCTCGTCCAGCAGCAGCACCGAGGCGTCCCGCAGGATCGCCCTGGCCAGCGCGACCCGCCGCCGCTGCCCCCCGGACAGCCGCACCCCGCCCTCGCCGATTTGAGTGCTCACGTCCCCCAGTCCGCACTGGGCGGCGACCGCCCGCACTTCCTCCGCCGGTCCCCGGTCCATTCGGGGGGGGAGGCCCCCGAACCCCCCCAAGAGCGGCGCCCGAAGGCGATGTTGTCGGCGATGGTGCCGTCCAGCATCCACGGGTCCTGGGGCACGAGGGCGAACCGGTTGCGGAGCGAGGCCAGCTCCAGGCGGCGCAGGTCGACCCCGTCCAGCTCGATGGCGCCGGCGTCGGGGTCGTAGAACCGCAGCAGCAGCGACAGCAGGGTGGACTTGCCGGCGCCGGTGGGGCCGACCACGCAGACCCGCTCGCCGGCGGCCACCTCCAGGTCCAGGTGGCGCAGGACCGGGGCGCCCTCGGCGTAGGCGAACCAGACCCCGCGCACGGCCAGCCCCCGCCGGGGCGGTTCGGCCGGGACCGGGTCGGGCGCCTCGGGGACGACCTCGCCCGAGTCGAGCACCTGCAGGATCCGCTCGCGGCTGGCCGCGCCCCTGGCCAGGGTCCTGGCCAGCCGGGCCAGGGCCCGGATGGGGCCGTACAGGCTGGACAGGTAGGCGAGCACCACCAGCAGCGTCCCCAGGGTCATGCGCCCGCTGGTCACCGCCGTCACCCCCATCCACAGCACCAGCCCACCCCCGGCGGCCAGCAGCAGGTCGGTCACCGGCGACCAGCGCGCCTCCAGGTCCACGGCGGCCAGGGCCGCCCGCACGGCCCCGCGGCTGCGGCCGGAGAACTGCCCGCCGGCCTCCCCCTCGCGGGTGAACGCCTGGACGACCCGGACGTTGCGCAGCACCTCGGTGGCCTCGCTGGCCAGGGCGGCGTCGGCGTCCCGGGAGGCCCGTTGAGCGGCCCGGATGCGCCGCCGCCGCAGCGCCACCACCAGCGCCAGCGGCGGGGCCACGGCCAGGGCGACCAGCCCAAGGGTGAGGTCGACGGCCAGCACGACCACGACCATCCCGGCCAGCGTCAGCACCTCGGGCACCAGCACCGTGAACCACGCCACCATCGAGTCCTCGACCCTGGCCACGTCCCCGGTGAGCCGGGTCACCAGGTCCCCCGACCGGTGCCGGTCGTGGAACGGCAGGGCCAGCCCGAGCATCCGCCCGAACACGGCCTCTCTGAGATCGGCCCCGACCCGCTCGGCCGTGGCCGCGGTCAGGTAGGTGACCAGGTACCCGACCAGTGCCGCGACCCCCACCAGCCCGATCCCCGCCACCGCGGCCACCGCCGCCAGACCCGCCGGCCCGAGCCCGTCGAGCACCGCCAGCGGCCCCCCCAGCGGCTGCCCCCCGATGGCGTTGTCCACCGCCACCTTCAACGGCCACGGCCGCGCCAGGTCGAGCAGGGTCTCCACCAGGATCAGCCCGGACGCGAGCGCCAGGCTCCCCCGGTAGGGCCGCAGGAACCCGCGGAGGGTCGGGGAACGACGGGTGGAGGGGTGGGTCGGGGTCGGGGCAACGGTTGAGGAGCGAGGCGGGGTCGGGAGGGCGGGGGTTGGTGAGGTTCGTGGGGTCATCCGAGCCTCCCGAGGCGGGCTCGGGCCCGAAACCCCGCCGCGACCATGGCCGCCAGCAGCACCGCCCCCGTGACCCCGGCCACGCCGACCAGGTCGGAGGGTGTGGAACGCGCCGCGACCCCCGGCCGACGCTCCGCGACGCTCCCCACCGGGGGCGCGGGCTCAGGCGCGGAGAGCCGGGTCGAGGCCGCCTGCGAGGCTCCCCGTGCGGCCGTGGAGGCCAGGCCTGCGCCTGGGGCGGTGGCATGCCGCCCCGGGTTGGCGAGCTCCGGGGCGGCCTCGGCGGCCCCGGCCGGCCCCTGGGCCGAGGGTGCACGGCGCTCGGCGTCGTCGTCGCCGTCGGCGTGGCCGTCCTCCGACCCGTCCCCGCCGTGACCCGAGCCCGGGCCGTTCGAGCCGTGGTGGCTGGGGCCGCTGTCGTCGCCGGGGCCCGGGTCGGCCAGGGCCGGGGTGGTGGCGGCCAGGGTGAGGAGCGCCGCGAACGCGAGGGAGGTCGCGAGGGCGAGGGGGGTCGCGACAGCCAGCGAGACGAGGCGGGTCCGCACCGGGCTGGTTCCTTTCCAGGTGGTGGCGCGTACGTCCCGCCATCGCGTGGTGGGGAGGCTTCGTTACAGTGGCCGGGTGGACCTCGCCGTCGTCCTGACCACGTTCGTGGTGATCTTCCCGGCCGAGCTACCCGACAAGTCGCTGTTCGCCTCCCTCGTCCTCGGGACCCGCTTCCGGCCCCTGCCGGTGTTCTGCGGGGTCGCGGCCGCCTTCGCCGTCCACGTGGTCGTCGCCGTGACCGTCGGCGGCGTGTTCGCCCTGCTCCCCCAGCGACTCGTCCTGTTCGTGGTCGCCGCGCTGTTCGCCGCCGGCTCGGTCCTGGTCCTGCTCGGCAAGGAGGAGGACGGGGCGGACGCCGCCGGAGCGCCCCCGGCCGTGGCCGACCAGCGCCCCGTGCGCGTCGCCCTCGCCTCCTTCGGCGTCGTCTTCCTGGGCGAGTGGGGCGACATCACCCAGATCACGACGGCCAACCTGACCGCCAGGTACCACGACCCGCTCAGCGTCGGGACCGGCGCCCTGCTCGCCCTGTGGTCGGTGGCGGCGCTCGCCCTCACCGTCGGGCAGGGCCTGGTCCAGCGCGTCCCGACCCGCCTGGTCCGCCGCTTCACCGCGGTCGTGCTTGCCCTCCTCGCGCTTGCCACCCTGGTCGAGGCCGTCCGGGCCTGACCGGCGGTTGCGCGAGCCGCCGAGGCCGGGCACGCTGGTGCCGGTATGGTCCCCCTTCTGCTGGTCTCGAACCGTGCCCTCGACTACGGGCGCGTCGTCACCTGCGGCTGTCCCGGGACCCGGGAGCCGAGGTAACCGAGAACGGCCGCTCCCGGGTCTGCCGTCGCCGGGTGCCGACCGGCACCCGGCCTCCCGCACCGCAAGGAGCGACCATGACCGTCACCGACGACCTGCTCCGCAACAACGCCGAGTTCGCGAAGTCCTTCAGCCGCGGCGACCTGCCCATGCCTCCCGGCAAGGCCCTGGCCGTCGTCGCCTGCATGGACGCCCGCCTCAACGTCTACGCCCTGCTCGGGCTGGAGCCGGGCGAGGCCCACGTCATCCGCAACGCCGGCGGCGTGGTCACCGAGGACGTGATCCGGTCTCTGGCCATCTCCCAGCACCTGCTCGGCACCAAGGAGATCATCCTCGTCCACCACACCGACTGCGGCATGCTGACCTTCACCGACGACCAGGTGAAGGCCGACATCGAGGCCGCCACCGGGCTGCGCCCCCACTTCGCCCTCGAGGCCTTCTCCGACCTGGAGCGCGACATCCGCCAGTCGATTGCCCGGATCAGGCACAGCCCGTTCGTCCTCCACAAGGACTCGATCCGCGGCTTCATCTACGACGTCACCACCGGCCAGCTCCAGGAGGTCACCTGAGCACCGCCGGCGCGCCTCAGGCGTCGCGGCGGCGCAGCCGCCACGCGGCGAGGGCCAGCACGACGGCGACGTAGAGGCAGAACAGGGCGAACCCGCTCCAGGGCGCGAGCGCCGCCTGGTCGGGCTGCACGGCCGTCACGGCGACGCCGGCCGGCACCGGCAGGTACGGGTAGATGCGGTCCGACCAGGCGGCCGGCAGGAGGCCGGCCAGGAGCTGGGGGGCGAACAGGATGCCGAACAGCCCGGCGACCGCCCCGGCGGTGCTGCGCAGCAGCGCGCCCAGGCCCAGTCCGAGCAGCCCGACGGCGCCGAGGTAGAGCGCGCTGCCGAGCACCGCCCTGGCCACGCCCGGGTCGCTCAGGGGGATGTCGAGGCCCTCGGCCGAGAGGATCGACTGGCCGATCAGGAACGCCGCCACGGCCGCGGGCAGGCACAGCGTGAGCGTGGTCAGGCCGATCACGACGGCCTTGCCCCAGAGCACCGGCAGCCGCCGCGGGACCGCGGCGAAGCCGACCCGGATGGTGCCGGTGGCGTACTCCCCGGCGACCAGCAGCACGCCGAGGATGCCGACGGCCAGCTCGGCCAGCTGGACGCCGGTGAGGCTGACCGCCGTCGGGTCGAAGCTGGCCACGGCCGCCGGGTCGCTGGGCGGCCGGGTCACCCGCAGCAGCGAGTAGAGGGCGCCGACGCCGACGATCAGCCCGACGGCCGCCAGCAGCGACCAGGCGGTCGAGGGGACCGAGCGCAGCTTGGTCCACTCCGAGCGGATCACCCGCGCCTGGGTCACCCGCTGGGCCGTGGGACCCGCCGGGCGGGTGGGGGTTGCCGGACGGGTCGTGGTCATGGCGCTCCTCTTCCGGTCGTGGGGGCGCGGAACTCGACCGCGTCCCTGGTCAGGTCCATGAAGGCCTCCTCGAGGGAGGCCTGCTCGGCGGCGAGCTCGAGCAGCGTGATGCCGGCGGCGCCGGCGATCCGGCCGACCTCGTCGGTGCTGAGCCCGGACACGGCGAGGGCGCCGTCCTCGGCTCCGGAGACGGTCGCGTCCCGCGAGCGGAGCAGGGGCGCCAGGGCGTCCGGGTCGGTGCTGCGCACCCGCACCCCGCCGGGCGCGGCGCCGGCGATGAAGTCCTCGGTGCCGGTGTCGGCGATCAGCCGCCCCCGGCCGATGACGATCAGGTGCTGGGCGGTCAGGGCCATCTCGCTCATCAGGTGCGACGAGACGAAGACGGTCCGCCCCTCGGCGGCGAGCCCCCGGAGCAGCGACCGGATCCAGCGGATCCCCTCGGTGTCCAGGCCGTTCACCGGCTCGTCGAGGATCACCGTGCGGGGGTCGCCGAGCAGCGCCGCCGCGATGCCCAGCCGCTGGCCCATGCCGAGCGAGAAGCCGCCGGCCCGCCGGCGGGCCACCCCGCCCAGGCCGACCGCCTCGACCACCTCGTCCACCCGGGACCGCCGGATGCCGCAGGTCTGGGCAAGGGCCAGCAGGTGGGCGTAGGCGCTGCGGCCGGGGTGGACGGAGCGAGCGTCCAGCAGCGCGCCCACCTCGCGCAGGGGGGCGGCGTGCTCGCGGTAGGGGCGGCCGTTGACCGTCACCGACCCGCCGGTGGGGGCGTCCAGGCCCAGGATCATCCGCATGGTGGTCGACTTCCCGGCCCCGTTGGGTCCCAGGAAGCCCGTCACCACGCCCGGGCGCACCGTGAAGGTCAGGCCGTCGACGGCCAGCTTGTCGCCGTACCGCTTGGTCAACCCGTGTGCTTCGATCATCTCGCGAGCTCCTCCGCTCGTGATCTCTCGTCGGTCCGTGGCCGCACCAGGCTGCCCGGGCCGGGCCGGGCTGTCGCTGGGGTCGGCGGCCTGGCCGTGGTGGGGTTTTCCTCACCCCGGCGGAGGGCGGACCCCATGGCCGCCGGCCTCGGCGGCGTCTACCGTTTGCCCATGACCTGGATGGACGCGGTTCGACGCTGGCGGCCGACGCTGCATGCCCTCGCCGGCCTGGTGGCCGGCGTCGGCACCGGGGCGGTGCTGGGCGCGCTGGCGCTCACCTGGCTGGCCGCGGTCTGGTCCCTGCTCGACTGGCCGGTCGGCGGTTGGGGGCATGCCCTGCTCTATGCGGCGGTCGTCGTGACCTGGCCGGTGCTCCTGCTGCTGAGCGTCCGCGGGTTCGGCGCCCTGCAGCGGGCCAGGTTCCGCGCCGTGCTCGGCGTCGAGATCCCGGCGCCGCCGGGCGGCGGGACCGGCGCCTGGCCACTGCGGCCGGTCCGGGCCTTGGCCGCCCCGGCCACCTGGCGCCAGCTCGGCTACCACGTGCTGGCCATGACCGGCGGGACCGCCGGCGGCGCGCTGGTCGCGGCCTGCTGGTCGGCGCCGCTGCCGGCCGCCGTCTACCTGGCCGGCCGGCAGCCGGGTCTCGGCCTCGGCCTGGGCGTGGCCGTGGTGGCGGTGGCCCTGCCGCTGGCCGCGCCGTGGGTGGCCGGGGGCATAACCCGGGCCGACGAGGTCGCCGCCCGGGCCCTGCTCGGCCCCAGCCGCGGCGAGGAGCTGGCCCTGCGGGTCGAGTCCCTGACCCGCAGCCGGGCCGAGATCGTCGCCGCCACCGACGCCGAGCGGCGCCGGATCGAGCGCGACCTGCACGACGGGGCCCAGCGCCGGCTGGTCTCCCTGGCCATGCACCTCGGCATGGCCAGGGCCGGCCTCGCCGACGCCCCCGAGGGTGTCCGCCAGGTGATCGAGCAGGCCCACGACGAGGCCACCGAGGCCCTGGCCGAGCTGCGCCAGCTCGTCCGCGGCCTGCACCCGGCCGTGCTCGAGGACCGCGGCCTGGACGCGGCCCTGTCCGGGATCGCCGCCGGCGCGCCGCTGCCGGTGCGCCTGCGGGTCGACGTGGGCGGCCGCTGCTCACCGACCATCGAGGCCGTCGCCTACTTCGTCGTGTCCGAGGCCCTCACCAACGTGGCCAAGCACGCCGACGCCGGCTCCGCCGAGGTCACCGTCGAACGCGCCGGCGACCGGCTGCGCGTGGTCGTCAGCGACGACGGCCGCGGCGGGGCCACGCTCGACGGCGGAGCGGCCACCGACGCCGGCGGCCCGGGCACCGGGCTGCGCGGGCTGGCCCAGCGGGCGGCCGCGGTCGACGGCACCCTGACCGTCCACAGCCCTCCCGGCGGGCCGACGGCGATCACGGTGGAGCTGCCATGCGGGTCGTGATCGCCGAGGACTCGGTCCTGCTCCAGGCCGGGCTGACCAAGCTCCTGCGCGACGGCGGCTTCGAGGTCGTCGCCGCCGTGGCCGACGCCGACCAGCTGCTGCGGGCCGTGGCCGAGCACCGCCCCGACGTCGCCGTGGTCGACGTGCGGATGCCCCCGACCCACACCGACGAGGGCATCCGGGCCGCGCTCGTCATCGGCCGCCAGTACCCGGAGGTCGCGGTGCTGGTGCTGTCCCAGTACGTCGAGGAGCGCTACGCCACCGACCTGCTGTCGGAGCGGACCAGCGCCGTCGGCTACCTGCTCAAGGACCGGGTCGCCCATGTCGCCGACTTCCTCGACGCCCTGCGCCGGGTCGCCGCCGGCGGCACCGCCCTCGACCCCGAGGTCGTCGCCCAGCTCCTGGTCCGCCGCCGCGCCGACCCCCTGGACCGCCTCACCCCTCGTGAGCTCCAGGTCCTCCAGATGATGGCCGAGGGACGCTCCAACAACGGCATCACCGAGGCCCTGGGAGTCAGCCCCAGCGCCGTGGAGAAGTACGTCAGCAACATCTTCGCCAAGCTGGACCTGGCCCCGACCGACACCGACCACCGCCGCGTCCTGGCCGTCCTCAAGTTCCTTGGCGCCTAGCCCGGGAGCGGGTGGGCGGTGAAGAAGTCCCAGACGACCTGGGCGAAGGGCCGACCGGCGATCGTCCGGGGCGCCTGGTGGCCGCCGCCGTTGATGCGGTAGTGCACGACCTCGCCGCCATCGCGGCAGCCGCTCCAGCGAAACCGGTCGCCGCGGGAGTGTCGAGGAAGACGGCGGGGTCGCCGGGGCAGCCGTCGCGGGTCGCCCATCCGGCCAGCCAGGTGGGCATCGGCGGCATGGCCAGCGGCCACTCGACGGTCGGGGTCCGGCCGCCGTAGGGCACGACCACGTCGTCGGTGCCGTGGATGGCCAGCACGGGCACCGGACGTGACGGCCGGCACCCCCCCGGCTCGGCGTACAGCGCGCCCGAGGG
>DASUPQ010000375.1 GCA_036280995.1 Actinomycetota bacterium
GAACAGCTCCGTGTGGCCGCCATGACGGCTGCGGCCGCCGGCAGCGTGGAGCATCCGGGCCGTAACGTTGCCGCCAAGGCTGGGCTGAACCGGTCGATCCTGGACGCCGGCTGGGGCCAGTTCACGAGCATTCTTGTTGCCAAGGCTGAGCGCGCCGGACGGCGAGTGGTCCTCGTGAGCCCCGCCTTCACCTCGATCGACTGCCACACCTGCGGGGCCAGTTGTGGCCGGCCTCGGCAGGAGATCGTCGTCTGCCCCACCCATGGCGAGCTGGACGCCGACCTCAACGGAGCTCGCAACATCGCAGCCAGGGCCGGGCTGGGCTCTGGTCAAGCCTCCGCGGCTTGAGAAGCTGCCGGCTCCGGCCGGCAGAGCAGTCACCGCGCTCGGCTCCTCGGTCAGGTCAGGTCGGGGCTATCACGTTATCGCGTGGGTACAAGGAGGACGATGGAACAGCTGAAGCGCCTCCTCCAGGTCGTGGACGACTGGCAGCAGCGGCACCGGTGGGTGGCCTTCCCGGTGGCCGTGGCCAAGAAGTACGGGGAGGACCAGGCCGGGCACCGGGCGGCGCTGCTGGCCTACTACGGGTTCTTCTCGCTGTTCCCGCTGCTGCTGGTGGCCGTGACCGTGCTCGGGTTCGTGCTCCAGGGCCAGTCCGACCTGGGCCAGCGGATCGTCGACTCGGCGGTGGCCCAGTTCCCGGTGATCGGGGACGAGATCAGCGGGACCGTGAGCCAGAGCCGGCTGCGGGGCAGCGGGCTGGCCCTGGCCGTCGGGGCCGCCCTGGCCCTGTGGGGCGGGCTGGGGGTGGCCGAGGCCGCCCAGGCGGCCATGAACGGCATCTGGAACGTGCCCCGGCGGCGCTACCCGAACTTCTTCCTGCGCCGCCTGCGCGGCCTGGCCTGGCTGGTCATCCTCGGAGGCGGGCTGCTGCTGGCCAGCGTCGTCTCGGGGTTCGCGGCCGCCGCCGACACGGCCTGGTCGGGGCCGGCGGCGGTAGCCGCCTCGACCGCCGTGAACATGCTGCTGTTCCTGGTCGGCTTCCGGGTGCTGACGGTCCGCAACGTGTCGCTGCGGGCGCTGCTGCCCGGGGCGGTGCTGGCCGCGCTGGCCTGGGCGCTGCTGCAGTGGCTGGGCGGCTGGTACGTGGACCGCCAGCTCAGCCGGGCCAGCGCCACCTACGGCGCGTTCGCGCTGGTCATCGGCCTGCTGTCGTGGCTCTACCTGGCCTCCACGGTGACCCTGCTGGCGGCCGAGGTGAACGTGGTCCGGACCCGCAAGCTGTGGCCCCGCAGCCTGGCCCCGCCGCCTCTGGGCGGTCCCGACGAGCGCGCCCTCGAGGGCCTGGCCAGGCAGGAGGAGCGCCTGCCCGACCAGCGGGTCGAGGTCAGCTTCGGCGGCGACGAGGACGCGGGGGCGGCGGGGGAGCGGCCGGCCGAGCGGGGACCGCCGGCTCAGACCCGGTAGTCGCGGACCTCGTCGAGCACGACCCCGCCGCCGACCTCGGCCGTGCCGCCGGGGCCAGGACGGGCGTGCAGGATCGACCCGGCGCCCTGGCGGATCGTCACCGGCCGGCCCAGCTGGCTGACCAGGCGGACGGCGGCCGCGCCGGTGGCCTCGTCCTCGGCGATGCCGTAGCTGGGGGCGAACACCCGGGAGCGGATCCGCCCGGCGGCCTCGTCCTCCCAGGCCCAGCAGTCGACGAAGCCGAGGTCCTCGGGGGCGCCGGCCAGCGCCTCCACCTCCTCGGGCCCCGCCAGCTGGCGGAAGGCCATCTCCGGGGCCCACTCGGCCCGGCCGCGGATCCAGGTGACCCCGTCGCCGTCGAGGAAGGTGGGCACCTCGCCGGCGGGAGGCCGCAGCACCGCCACCGCCGTCCGCTCCCGGGCCAGCAGCCAGCTGGTGCCGACCAGCGGGTGGCCGGCGAACGGCAGCTCGGCCGCCGGGGTGAAGATCCGCACCCCGCCCGCGGCCGGGTCGTCGACGAACACCGTCTCGCTGAAGCCGAGGTCGGTGGCGACCGGCTGGCGGCGGCCCTGGGGCACGGCCGGGCCGGCCAGGAACACCCCCAGCGGGTTCCCGCCGGTCCCGTCGGGAGCCACGAACACCCGCAGCACGTGCAGCTCGGCCATGGCCGTAGGCTAGCGATCCGGGTGAAAATGCGCAGCGGAGGGAGGTGGCACGTGGGCGGGTTCGTGTCGCGAGGGTTCAGGGGCCGCCGGCGCGCCGGGACGGAGCAGGCGGCCAAGCTGCCGCCCGGCCAGTACGCCGAGCGCGGGTTCCCGGTGCTCACCGCCGGGCCGACCCCCCGGATCGACCTGGCCGAATGGCGCCTCAAAGTCGAGGGGCTGGTGGCCACGCCCCAGGAGTGGACCTGGGAGGAGGTCCAGGCGCTGCCCCGGTCCAGCTTCGCGGGCGACATCCACTGCGTGACCCGCTGGAGCAAGCTCGGCACCGGCTTCGCCGGGGTGTCGGTCGACACCCTCCTGGACGCGGCCGAGCCGCTGCCCGCGGCCAGCCACGTCGTCGCCTTCTGCTACGGCGGCTACACCACCAACCTGCCCCTCGACGACGTCCGCGGCGGCAAGGCCTGGGTGGTGTGGGAGCACGAGGGCGCCCCCCTGCCGCCCGAGCACGGCGGCCCGGCGCGGCTGCTCGTGCCCCACCTGTACCTGTGGAAGAGCGCCAAGTGGCTGGCCGGGCTGCGCCTGCTCGACCACGACGCCCCCGGCTTCTGGGAGTCGCTCGGCTACCACAACCGGGGCGACCCCTGGCGGGAGGAGCGGTATTGGGGCGACTGAGCTGGCGGCTGGCCACGGTCGCCGAGGTCAGGCCCGAGACCGACCGCGTCGTCACCCTGGCCCTTGAGGTACCTGAGTGGGACGGGCACCTGCCCGGCCAGCACGTCGACGTGCGCCTGACCGCCGAGGACGGCTACCAGGCCGAGCGGGCCTACTCGATCGCCTCGGCCCCCGGCGGCGAGCGGGTCGAGCTGGCCGTTGAGCGGCTGGACGACGGCGAGGTCTCGCCCTATCTGGCCGGCGAGCTCCGCCAGGGCGACCAGCTGGAGCTGCGCGGCCCGGTCGGCGGCTACTTCGTCTGGGAGCCGGGGCGGGGCGGGCCGCTGCTGCTGGTCGCCGGCGGGTCGGGGGTGGTGCCGCTGATGGCCATGCTGCGCCACCGGGCCGCCACCGGCAGCCAGCTCCCGGCCCGCCTGCTGTACTCCTCCCGGACCCTCGAGGACGTGATCTTCCGCGAGGAGCTGGAGCGGCTGGCCGCCGCCGGCGACGGGCTGACCGTCACCCACGCCCTGACCAGGGCCCAGCCGCCCGGCTGGTCCGGCTATGGCCGGCGCATCGACGCGGTCATGCTGGAGGAGGTGGGCTGGCGGCCCGGGGAGCGCCCGCTGGCCTACGTCTGCGGCCCGACCCGGCTGGTCGAGGCCGTGGCCGGCCACCTGGTCGCGCTCGGCCACGACCCGGCCCGGGTCAAGACGGAACGGTTCGGACCAACGGGGGTGCCATGACCATGGACGAGACCGACCTTCGCCTGGACGGCAACGCCGTCGCCGGGATGCTGGCCGAGCTGTTCGGGTTCGACATGACGGTGGAGTGGGGGGGCTGCGCCGGCTGCG
>DASUPQ010000376.1 GCA_036280995.1 Actinomycetota bacterium
GGATCACGCACGGCATCTCCGCCGAGCGGGTGCGCCAGCTCGAGCGGGAGGCACTCAACCGGCTGCGCCGGCTGGGCGACCCCGACCTCGCCGCCTGACGCCGAGCTCGAAGAACGCGACGACCGATCCGGCGTGAGGCCTCACGCCGGATCGGCTTGCTTGCTCACGGTGACGGGCGTGACGGCGGCGACCAGCCCCAGCAGCCGGTGCCCGCGGTACGCCTTCGCGGTCAGGTAACGGCGGTTCGCCGGCGACAGGTGCAGGCCGGTGGGCAGCCAGCCGTCGACGCCGACGCCGGCGGCGCGCAGCTGGGCCACCTTGTCCGGGTTGTTGGTGAGCAGCTCGACCCGGTCGACCCCGAGCCCGAGCAGCATCTGCGCGGCGACGTCGTACCGGCGCTCGTCACCGCCGAACCCGAGGGCCTCGTTGGCCTCGAACGTGTCGAGGCCCCGGTCCTGCAGGGCGTAGGCGTCGATCTTGTTGTACAACCCGATCCCCCGGCCCTCCTGGCGCAGGTAGACCAGGTAGCCGCCCGCCTCGTGGAGCCGGTCGACGGCCTCGGCCAGCTGCGGCCCGCAGTCGCAGCGCTGACTGCCCAGCACGTCCCCGGTCAGGCACTCGCTGTGCACCCGGACCAGGGGCGCCCGGTCCAGCGGCCCGCGGGACCGGGGTGCCAGCGGGTCGCGAGCGCGGTCACCCAGCGCGACCACGACGTGCTCCTGCCCGTCGGCGAGCCCGTCGAAGGTGATGATGCTGCCCTCGACGACCTCTCCCCCGGCCAGCCGGACGGGCATCCGGACCTGGCGGCGGACGGTGGCGGGGACGACGGCGGGTGACATCTCGGACGGCATGGGGCGGCTCCTCACGAGGCCTCGGCCGCGGCGAAGGCGTAGCGCAGCAGCACCACGTCGCCCATCTGACGGGTCTCCGCGAGGTGCGCCCGGTGGCCCGGGTGCCACGGGAACGCGCCGGCCCCCACGAAGCGGCGCGCGCGCGGGTCGCCGACGAAGAACGGCGCCACCACCAGGTGCAGCTCGTCGGCCAGCCCGGCGGTGAGGAACTGGGTGTGGATCTGCCCACCCCCCTCGACCATCAACCGTCGTACGCCGCGCCGCCAGAGGTCCTCGGTCAGGCTGCGGACGTCGACCGTGGCACCACCGTCGACCACGGTCGCGACCGAGCCCAGGCGGGCACGGGCCGCCTCGACGACCCCTCGTTCGCAGTAGACGACCTTCTCGCAGTCGCCGGTCGCGAAGAAGCACGCCGTCGGGTCCAGCCGCCCACGTCGAGTCACCGTCACCTTCATCGGGTGCTCGCCCAGGCCGCGGGCCTGACGACACTCGCGCAACCGGGCGTCGCGCACGAGCAGCCGGGGATTGTCGTGCCGCACGGTCTCGGCGCCGACCAGGATCGCGTCGACGTCCGCCCGGACGGCGTCGACCCGCCGCAGGTCGTCGTCGTTCGAGAGGACCAGCCGCTCGGAGGTCGCGGCGTCGAGGGAACCGTCGATCGAGACTCCGCAGCTCAAGATGGTGTACGGGCGCTCAGCCATGCGCCGGTTCCTCCGCTCGTTCCCGGGCGCGGGTGCCCACCACCAAGACCGCGGCTCCCGGGAGGACGGCCACCACCACCATGACGCCGAAGGCGACCGACGCGGACAGTCCCTGCTCGGCGCCCAGGCCGGCAGCTGCGAACGCCCAGGCGGCCATGCCCTCGCGGGGGCCCCACCCCGCCAGGTTCGCCGGCACGGCCGCGCCGACGAGAACCAGCACCGCCAGCGGCACCAGGGTCGGCAGCGGTGCGGTGACGCCGACCGCCCGGGCGGCGACGACGTACGTCGCCACCAGACCGGCCACGACCACGGCCGAGGCCACCACCACACCGGGCCAGATCCGCCGCTCGAGCAGCATCGCCAGGTCGGCGCGCAGCGTCGACCAGCTGCGCACCAGCGCCACGAGCAGCACCACGCCCACGACCAGGAGCGTGAGCAGCCCCGGCAGCGACGACCGCACCGGCGACGACAACAGCACCAGGACGAGGACCGCGATCGACGCCTGCACCAGCTGGCCCGCCGTCCGCTCCCAGGCGACCGAGCGCAGCCCGCGGGCCGGGTCACCGGCGGCGCGGCCGTGGTCGACGCCTCGGTGCACGTCACCGAGGACCCCACCGGGAAGCACCGAGTTGAGCAGCTGGGACCGGTAGCAGGCCGCCGTCGCCCGGCCGAGCGGCACGTCGACGCCCAGCCCGTTCGCCACCAGTCGCCAGCGCCACGCACTCGCCACGGTGACCGGCACTCCGAGCGCCGCGCCCACCGCCAGGGTCCCGGCGTCGAGCGCGGTCACGCCGCGCACGAACGGGTCGGTACCGACCCACCACACCACCGCGGCCAGCACCGAGGCACCCAGCAGCCACCCCCACCGCGGCCTCATGCCGCCACGTCCTCGAGCACCCGGGCCACCCGGTGGCCGGTCGCGAGCCAGTCCGCCAGCTCCGGCCGGCGGCTCCCGGCGGCGGCCCGAAGCCGTCGGCGCAGCCCGGCGTCCGTGACCCAGCCGCGTAGGGCGCCGGCCAGTGCGTCGACGTCGTCCACGGGAGTGAGCACACCCGGCGGCCGACCGTCGGGCGCGGTCCCCAGCGCTTCCGGCACCCCGCCCACCGCACACGCGATCACCGGGAGCCCTCGGGCCAACGCCTCGGTGACGACCATCCCGTAGGTCTCGGCCCGGCTGGCATGCACCAGGACGTCGGCCGCCCCGTACGCCGCGGCGAGTCGCGCCCCGGCGAGCGGCCCGGTGAGCTCGACCCGGTCGACGAGGCCGGCCGCCCGGATGTCGGCTCGGAGCCCTGCGACGTACGCCGGATCGCAGTCCAGCGAGCCCACGGCCACGCACCGCCACGGGAGGTCGGCGATCGAGGCCAGTGCGGCGACGAGCAGGTCGTGCCCCTTCTCGGGCACCACCGCGCCGACGCACAGGAGGGAGCCGCCGTCGGGACTGCCCACCGCGGGCGGGGCCGGATCGACACCGGGTGCTGCGACGTGCACGCGGGCCGGGTCGAGCCGGTGACGGGACAGCAACCAGCGGCGGGTCCAGTGGCTGGTGGCGACCACGGCGGTGGCCGAGCGCAGCACAGCGCCCTCACCCGCGCCGTCGAGCGGCATGTGCACGACCACCACGGTCCGGAGCCGCCTGCCCGCCGGCACCACCACCTCGGGGGCGGCAAGCGCGACCAGGCCGTCGAGGAGCACCGAGGCGCCGCCCGGTGGGCGGGCCAGGACGGCCGCCAGGTGGAGACGTGACTCCGCGTCGGCCCGCGGCCAGGTCCCAGGGACCTGCTGCAGGTCGACAGTCCACCCGGCGGCCGCCAGCTCCTGGCACAGCCGACGGTCGTAGGTGTTGCCACCGCTCGGCCGGAGCGGGTCACCGACCCCGTCCGGGGCCACCATCGTCACGGTGGGGGTCACCCTCACACCCCTCTCTCGTAGCTCGCCCGCGCGACGTGCGACTCGTGCAGGGTGACCGTCAGGCGGGTCACGCGGCCGCCGCCCAACCCGGCGCCGCCGAGTCCCGCGCCGCTGACCTGCTCCGCCAACCGGTCGGCCACGTGCTGGGCCAGCACCTCGGTCGTGGTGTTGCGGCCGGTGAACCGGTCGTCCTCGTCGAGGTTGCGATAGCCCAGGTCCGCGACCACCGCCCGGAGCGCGCCGGCGGCCCGGCCGATGTCGACCAGCATCCCGTCGTCGTCCAGGGCCGGCCCGGAGAACGTCGCGTCCACGACGTACGTC
>DASUPQ010000377.1 GCA_036280995.1 Actinomycetota bacterium
CCGACTCCGCCGCCCGCCAGGCCGCCCAGATCAAGCTGGCCGGGGCCAACAACCGCCTCGACCAGCTCCTCACCCGGCTCAGCGGCTACCAGTCGCTCGACTTCACCCCGGGCACGGTGATCGCCGCCGCCGACCTGCCGACCACCCCGGCCAGCCCCAACAACCGCCTCGACATCGGCATCGGCCTGCTCGTCGGGCTGTTCCTCGGGGTCGTGCTGGCCTTCGTCCGCGACCGCACCGACGACCGCCTGCGGGGTCGCGAGGACCTGGCCGAGCGCCTCGACCGGCCGGTCCTGGCCAGCATCCCGCCCCTGTCCAAGCGGGTCCGCCAGGAGGGCTCGCTGCGCTGGAAGCGGCGGCACAGGAACAGCCTGGTCACCCTGGAGCAGCCCAACAGCCCGGCCGCCGAGTCCTACCGGACCCTGCGGACCCGGATGGCCCGCCTGGCCAGCCAGCTCGACATCAACTCGGTGATGGTCGTCTCGGCCGGGGTGGGGGAGGGCAAGAGCACCACCGCGGCCAACCTGGCCGTGGTCCTGGCCGAGACCGGCAAGGACGTGCTCCTGGTCTCGGCCGACCTGCGCCGTCCGCGGGTCCACCAGTTCTTCGGCCTTTCCAACCGGACGGGCCTGTCCAACCTGCTCACCGACGGCACCCCGCCCGACAAGCGCAAGCGGCCGACGGCCGACGGCCGGCAGATGGCCCCCGAGCTGTGGTCGGTGGCGCCCAACCTGTGGGTGATCCTGTCGGGGCCGCTGCCGCCGCACCCGTCGGCGCTGATGGACTCCGACGCCATGCGCCAGTTCCTGAAGGAGCAGCGCGACCTGTTCGACTTCATCATCCTCGACTGCCCGCCGGCCCTGGTGGTCGCCGACGCCCTGGCCCTGGCCCCGCTGGCCGACGCGGTCCTGGTCGTGGCCGACGCCAAGGAGAGCGACCGCGACCTGGTCAGCCGGCTCAAGGAGGAGATCGAGCAGGTCGGCGGCAAGCTGGTCGGCGCCGTCCTCAACCGCTCCAAGCAGGCCGGCAAGAGCACCTATTACTACGACACCCAGGAAGACTAGGGCCAGCCGGTCTACCCATCCTTACGTAGTGCGCTCCCTAGTGGGGCGCACTACCCGTTTGGGCCCTTGTCATGGCTACTTCAGATGCGTGGCGAGATTACCTCAACCACCGCATGTATCCAGGTCCCGGCCACGAGATGCTCGCCCTGGTGCTGATGCGCCAGCAGAGCTGGAGTCGGGAGTCGTGACCGGTGCCGCCGCCGCCTGAGCAACACACCCGAATTGGCCTTCCGGCCCGCTCTGCCATCCCGACGGACTACGGCAGACCGGAAAGGACGGGGGACGTGCGGCGGGCCTTGACCGAGACGGTAGGGCTGGAACCACCTTTCCACAGCAGCCTGCTGATGTCCCCGCGGCTGGCCGGCGTCCGCTCCGACATCAGCCGCCAGTACCGCAGCCACTACGTCCTGATGGGCGTCACCGACACCCTGGCGGTGTTCTTCGCCCTGCTGCTGGCCTACCAGCTCCGCTTCGACGAGCTGCTGCCGACCCTCGACTTCTGGCTGCTGCTGCTGACCGTGCCGCTGACCACCCCGGTGGTCTACCTGACCATGCGGCTGTACCGGGTCCACCAGTACTCCACCGCCGAGGAGGTCCGCCGCATCATCGTGGCCATCAGCCTGATCATCTCGGCCACGGTGATGGTGTCGTTCTGGTCCAAGGCCTCCTTCTCCCGCGGCTGGATGCTGCTGTCCTGGGGCCTGGGGCTGGTCCTGGCCCTGTCGGTGCGGCGGCTGTGGCACTGGCGGGTCCGGCGCACCCGCCTCGAAGGCAAGCTCACCTTCCGGACCCTGATCGTCGGCTCCAACATGGAGGCCGAGCGGCTCGCCGCCACCATGCAGACCAAGGAGCTCGGCTTCCTGCCGGTCGGGTTCGTGACCGGCGGCACGGACGAGCTCCGCCTGGAGGACCCGCGGGTGGTCGGGCCGGTGCGCCGCATCCGCGAGCTGATCCGCGAGACCAAGGCCGACTGCCTGTTCGTCGCCTCCAGCGCCGTCACCCCCGAGGACGTCGTCCAGATCATGAAGGCCCGGCGGCTGGAGAACGTCGAGGTCCGCTTCACCGCCAACCTGCCG
>DASUPQ010000378.1 GCA_036280995.1 Actinomycetota bacterium
GGAGAACTCGCGAGCGGAGGATGCGGGGGTAGGCCTCGCGGGGGGCGACGGCGCACCAGCCCACCGGGGCGCCGTCGCGGTAGGCGAGCAGGCCGGGCGGCGGGCCCTCGTCGACCACCTGGCGGAAGGCCGACCTCGCCCCCTTGCCCCAGAGCTGCTCGAAGTCGCGGCCGCGGACCCGCCAGAACATGCACCAGCAGCCCTTGGGGTCGCCCGGGCGGTCGAACAGGGTGACCAGGTCGTCCCAGCGGTCCCGGGTCAGCGGGTGGATCTCGAGCTTCCCCTCGGCCACGTGCCCTCCTTCGCTCGCCGGCACGAGCCTACCCCGGCCCCGGGTCAGTGATCGGCGGGGATGCGGTCCTCGGCCTCGCGCAGCTCCCTGGCCGCGCGGCTGGCCCGCTCGCGGGCGGCGCTGGCCGCCTCGATGGCCGCCGCGGCGGTGGCCCGGGCCCGCCCGGCCTCGCGTTCGGCCTGGTCGGCCAGGCGTCCCAGCCGCTCGGCCTGGCGGGTGGCCAGCACGGCCTGGTCGGCGGCGAGCCGCGCCCGCTTGCGGGCCGCGTCCCGCTCGGCCATCGCCGTCGCCCGCCGGGTCCGGCGGGCCGCCCCGTCCTCCTCAGGGGCCGCCGCCTTGGCCGACGCGGCGGTGGGGACGGTGTCGAAGCCGGACGGGTCGAGGTCGGCGGTGAGGCGGCCGTTGCGGACCAGGTCGGCCGCCTCGGGGCTGGCCGCGGCGGCGTGCAGGGTGGCCGCGACCCGGTCGCGGGTCGCGTCGGTGGTGGCGTGGCCGGCCTCGCCGAGCAGTGCCATGGCGTCCCTGACGAGCCCGGCGACAGCCTCGCGTTCGGCCTTGGCGGCCGCCCGGAGCTCGGCCGCGCCCTTGCCGGCCAGGGCCGCCTGGTGGGCGGCGCGGAGCCGTTCGCCGGCGGCCAGGAGCCCCTCCAGCCCGGGTCCCTGTCCCCGGGCGAGCTGGTTCACCGCCCAGGCCGACAGGGGCGGGCGCCGCAGCGCCTTGACCCGCTTGGCGGCCTCGGCGTCGCCCTCGCGGCGGAGCCGGCGGGCGAGCTCGTCCCGGGCGGCCACGAACTCCTCGGGGGGCAGCCCGAACAGCTCGTCGCCCACCTGCGTGTCGGCCAGCTCGCTCACCTCCTCGTCCCCTCCAGCTTGCCGCCTGCGAGCCCGCATGGGTAGAATGACATCGCTGTAATTCTCCCCGGCGGGTCGTGCGCCGGTTCGCCGGGGATGAGCTGGGCCCCGGGCCGCGAGGGGAAGCGCGGTCCGGGGCCCTGGCCATTCCGGCGAAAGGGGCCGCTGCCATGGTCGCTCCCGAGCTGCCGGTCCGCCGGCTCGACCCCGGCCTGCCGCTGCCCGCCTACGCCCACCCCGGCGACGCCGGCGCCGACCTGTGCGCCGCCGAGGAGGTTGTGCTCCCGCCGGGCGGGCGGGCCACGGTCGGCACGGGGATGGCCGTGGCCGTCCCCGACGGCTACGCCGCCTTCGTCCACCCCCGCTCCGGCCTGGCCTCCCGGCACGGCATCACCGTGGTCAACGCCCCCGGCACGGTCGACGCCGGCTACCGCGGCGAGGTCAAGGTGGTGCTGCTCAACACCGACCGGGCCGAGCCGTTCACCGTCCGCCGCGGCGACCGCATCGCCCAGCTGGTCGTGCAGCCGGTGACCCGGGTGCGCTTCCTCGACGTCGCCGAGCTCCCGGGGACCCCGAGGGGCGAGGGCGGCTTCGGGTCCACGGGGCGGTAAGGTGGTTGCCGGGGTAGTTGCAGGGGAAGGCCTCCGGCGAGCGATGAATGACCAGCAGAAGGACCAGTGGGGGGAGCGGCTGGCCGCCGAGGGCGCGGCCGCCGGCACCGACCAGCCGTCGCTGCGGCGCCTGCTCGGCGACGCCGTCGGGGTGGTCAAGGGCCGGCTGGGCGAGGTCAGCAAGGGCGGGATCCGCCCCCTCCTCGACGAGGCGGCGGCCCAGGTCCGGCCGGCCACCCTCGAGGAGCTGCGCGGCCGCTACCCGGACCTGCCCGACGACGAGGTGGCCAGGCGCCTGATCGACCGGGCGGCCAAGACCGCCGCCGGGCTGGCCCTGCTCGTCGGCGGAGTGGTGGCCGCCCAGCAGGCGGTGGCCGTGGCCTCGGCGGCCGCGCCTCCGGTGGCCGGCACGACCATCGGCAGCATCGGCGTCACCGCCCTGGCCGAGGTGCTCGCCCTGTTCGTGCTCGAGGCCAAGCTCCGGGCCGACTTGGGCGCGCTCGCCGGCCAGCCCACCCTGACCCCGCGCGAGCTGGCCGCCAACGTCCTCGGCGACGTGCAGGCGGCCGGCGGCTGGAAGGCCGTGCGGGGCCGCTCGCTGCGCCGGGCCCTGCCCGACGCCACCGCCCGGCGGGCCGCCGCCCGGCTGGCGGCCATCGTCCCGGCCCGCTTCGCCCGCATCGTCATCCCCGAGATCGTGGCCCCCCTGGTCGGCTCGGCGGTGGCCGCCCGGCTGGCCTCCAGGCAGGTCCGGGCCGGCGGCGAGCAGCACTGGGGGCGGCTGCGGACGATGCCGCCAACCGTCGCCACCTGGGGCCCGCCGGTCACCCCGAACGGCGGCCGCCCGCCCGCGGGCTGGCACCCGTCCGGCTGGGGCCCGCCGCCCGGGGACGAGCCCCGCCAGCTCCCGCCGCCCGAGCGGTGAGCGACCCGCGGACGGGCGCCGGCCGGCGCCCCTGATGCCGGGCTGGGTGGCCGGGACCGCCGCCGTCTCCTATGCGGCGGCGCTGGTCGTGGTCACCATTGCCCCGATCCGCTGGGGCGCCGACCTGGCCCGCTACCGCAACAACTGGCGGCCCCAGCTGGTGCCGCTCTGGAACCTGGTCGTCAACCTGCGCGACGGCGACCGGGTCCTGGCCACCCTGGCCGGCGCCGCCGGCAACGTCGTCCTGTTCCTGCCCCTGGGGTTCCTGCTGCCGATGCTGGCGCCCCGGCTCGGCCGGTTCTGGTCGGCCGTGGGCGCCGGGTTCGCGCTGTCGGTGGCCATCGAGCTGTCCCAGGTCGCCTTCCCCGGAGTCCGCCGGGCCGACGTCAACGACGTGCTGATGAACACCCTCGGCGCCGCCCTCGGGCACCTCCTCTACCGCCGGGCCGAGCGCGCAACGGCTTGGAGTCGGCCTTCGGCCGACGACCAATAGACTTCGACCGGCGGAGCCGGTCGACTAGGCCGGCTCGCGGCGCAGGACCAGGACGGCGGCGTCGTCGTCGAGGTGGCCGCCGGAGTGGCTGAGGACCTGCTTGAGGACGACCTCGGCCACGGCGGCGGCGCTGGCCGCGACCGCCGGAGGGGCCGCCTCCAGCCCTTCGGTCCCGAACTCCTGCCGCTCGGGGTTGCGGGCCTCGACCACGCCGTCGGTGTAGAGCACCACGCAGCGGCCCGGCGGCAGGGTGAACCGGGCCGTCTGGTAGGTGGCCTCGGGGAACAGCCCGACCGGCAGCGACCCGGCGAAGGCCAGCATCCGCGGGGTGGGCCCGGTGAGCAGCGGGGGCGGGTGGCCGGCGCTGGACCAGCTCACCTCGCCGGACGCGGGGTCAAGGACGAGCAGCAGCAGGGTCGCGTACTCGTCCTCCACGAACTCCTCCAGGACCCGCCGGTTGAAGGCGGTCAGGACCCGGCCCGGCGTGCGGCCCTCCTCGACCAGGGTGCGCAGCTCGTAGCGGAGCCGGACGGTGTGCCTGGCCGCGGCCACGCCCTTGCCGCAGACGTCGCCGATGACGGCCGCGGCCCGCCCTCCCTCCAGCGGGAACAGGTCGTAGAAGTCGCCTCCGACCTGCGCCACCTCGCTGGCCGATCGGTACAGGGCGCCGGCGTCCAGGCCGGGCACGGTCGGGAAGTCGGCCGGCAGCACGGCCGCCTGGAGGGAGGTGACCGCCTCGCGGAGGACGCTGACCAGCCGGGCCCGCTCGATGATGACGCTCAGGTAGCTGGTCAGGGTCTCAAGGAAGGCCAGCTCGGGCCGGCTGAAGCGGTGCCGCCGCTGGGTGTAGTTGACGAACAGGACCCCCAGCGGCCGGCCCGGACTGCCCAGGCGCACGGCCACGTAGGAGCGGACCCCGAAGCGCTCGATGTAGGGCCGCTCGGGCCCACGGACCTGGTCGGCCCGGGCGTGCACGACCGGGCGGCCGGTGCGCACGACCTCGGCCACCTCCGGCCACTGGGCGAGGACGATGCGCATGCCGAGCACGACCTCGTCGTCCATGCCGACGTGGGCCCGCCCGGCGAGCACGTCGCCCCGCTCGTCGAGCAGGAACAGGCTGGCCGAGTCGGAGCCCAGCAGCCGCGCCGCCTCTCCGGTGACCAGGTACAGCAGGGCGTTCAGGTCCTCGACCGAGGCGATGGCGGCGGCCAGGTCGACCAGGCTGCGCAGCCGCGCCGAGGTGACCCGGGCCCGCGACAGGTCCCGGCTGCGCTCGGCCGCGATCGCCTCGGCCCGGGCCCGGGCCGTCACCTCGGCGGTGGTCTCCCTGGCGATGATCAGCACCCGGGTCGGCTGGGCGCTCGGCTGGGGCAGGCGCGAGCAGGTCATGGAGAAGGAGCGGGCCCGGCCCGGCTCACACCACTCCAGGGCGGCGTCCTCGACCGCCACCGTCTGGCCGGTCTCGGCCACCTGCAGCAGCAGGTGGAGGAAGCCGGCCGGCCCGGCCTCGGGGAACACCTCGGCCACCGGCGCCCCGACCATCGGCTTGTCCGGGCGCAGGGCCTTGGCCACGTCGTTGGCCAGCTCGACGACCATGTCGGGGGCGCGGGCCACGGCCACGGCCAGCGGGCTCATGTCGACCAGGGCGGTGACCAGGTCGCGCTCCTCCCGCAGCTCGCGCAGGATCGTCTCCTCGCGCCCGACGTCGCGGAAGCTGACCCAGGCGCCGGTCTCGCCGCCGTCCAGCTCGACCGGGCCGCCGGTGCAGCGGACCCAGCGGGCGACCCCGTCCTGGGCGACGAACTGGAACTGGAGCTCCTCGACGCGCTCGCCGGCCAGGACCCGGGCGGCCGGCCACTGCTCGACCGGGACGGGCTCCCCGTCGGGGTCGCGCACGTCAAAGCGGGCCGCCAGCTCCGGGAAGGAACCGGGCAGCTGGCCCAGGCCGGTGAGGCCCATGATGCGGAGGGCCTCGGCGTTGGCGTAGCGGAGGCGGCCGGAGGCGTCCACGACCGCCACCCCCTCGGCCAGCTGGCCGAGGACGTCGCCCAGGATCGCGCCCGACGCTCCGTCGGGGCCGGGCGGAGGCAGATCGCTTGGCCTGTCCACGGCCGCAGTCTGCCCGACCGCCCGCCCTAGCAGCAATGCAGGGAGTTACCGCTCGATCGGCACCCCGACCAGGGAGCCCCACTCGGTCCAGGAGCCGTCGTAGTTGCGGACCCGCGGGTAGCCGAGCAGCTCGTGGAGGACGAACCAGGTGTGGGCTGAGCGCTCGCCGATGCGGCAGTAGGCGACCACGTCCTTGCCGGCCTCGACACCCTGGGCGCCGTACAGGTCGGCCAGCTGGTCGTCGGTGAGGAACTTGCCGGTGGAGCCGTCGACCGACTTGGCCCAGGGGATGTTGACCGCGCCCGGGATGTGGCCCGGCCGCTGGGCGGCCTCCTGGGGCAGGTGGTCGGGGGCGAGCTTCTCGCCGCGGAACTCCTCGGGCGAGCGGACGTCGACCAGGGCCGCGCCCTCGCCGGTCCGGACGGCCTCCAGGACCTGGTCGCGGAAGGCACGGATGGAGGTGTCGGGCTCGCGCACCGGGTAGCCGCTGGTCGACCGCACCTCGGCCGGGTCGCCGGTGAGCTCGCGGCCCTCCAGCTCCCACGCCTTGCGGCCGCCGTCCAGGAGCTTGACCGATCCGTGGCCGTAGACCTTGTAGTACCAGTAGGCGTAGGCGGCGAACCAGTTGTTGTTGCCCCCGTACAGGATCACGGTCGTTTCCGGGGTGATGCCCAGGGTGTCCTGCAGCTTGGCGAACTGCTCGGGGGCGATGAAGTCCCGGCGCAGCGGGTCCTGCAGGTCGGTGTTCCAGTTGACGGCCACGGCCCCGCGGATGTGCCCGCGGGCGTAGGCGTCGGTGTCCTCGTCGACCTCGACGACGCGGATGCCGGGGTCGTCCAGGTTGGCAGCCAGCCAGTCGGTGGAGACCAGCAGCTCGTCACGGTTGGCCATGTGTACGGATGCCTCCTCGGGCAGCGTGGGGAGATGAGGAAGCGGCCGCGGCCCGGCTCCGGCCCCTAGCGTGGGGCGAGCTGGGCCGCGACCCGCCGACACGGCGGGCGTCCGGCGGCCGAGTTGCCCGTCCCGAGCCCCATGGGCGCGCAGGCACGGGTCGTCAGCGCGGCGGGACCCCGGCGAACGCTCACGGGATCCACTTCCGGCTGGGCCATCAGTACGATCATGGTGGTACAGGCTGCCAGCGGAGCGGGCACCCCGTCAACGAACCGTACCTCCGAGGAGTCTCAAGGAGTCCCGATGGCCTTCACCCCAGAGAGCGACGACGCGCTGGTCGTGGTCGACGTGCAGCGCGACTTCTGCCCGGGGGGAAGCTTGGCCGTCCCCGACGGCGACCAGGTCGTCCCCGTCATCAACCGGCTCGCACCGAAGTTCCAGACCGTGGTCACCACCCACGACAGCCACCCGCCCGACCACTCCTCGTTCGCCAGGCACGGCGGTCCCTGGCCGGACCACTGCGTCGAGGGCACGCCCGGCTGGGACCTCCATCCCGACCTGGAGCTCGACCCTCACCACCAGGTGTTCAAGGGACGCGACCGGGAGGTGGACGGCTACAGCGGCTGGAGCCCGGAGCTGGCCGACTTCCTGTCCCGGCGGGGCACGACCCGGGTGGTGGTGGTCGGGCTCGCCCTCGACTACTGCGTGCAGGCGACCGCCCTGGACGCCCGCGTCGCCGGCTACGAGGTGGTGGTCCTCACCGACGCCACCCGGGCGGTCAACGTCAAGCCGGACGACGGCGAGCGGGCCCTTGACGGACTGCGGGCCGCCGGCGTCCGCGAGGACCGCGCCGAGGTCTAGCGCGGTCTGGCGTTGTAGTTTGCGGGCCGGGGGCTACCGGTCCAACACTGAGGCAGAGAAGGAGGGATGGTTGACCGAGACCCCCATGACCGACGGCGAGCTGCGGCGGGTGCTGCTGCTCGGCCCCCCCGGAGCCGGCAAGGGCACCCTGGGCCCCCATCTCTCCGAGCTGCTCGGCGTGCCCCACGTGTCGGCGGGGCGGCTGCTGCGGGCCGCGGCCTCCGGGGACGACCCGCACCGCATCGCCGAGCAGGTGCAGCGCGGCCATCCGGTGCCCGACCGGGTCGCGCTCCAGGTGATCGGGGCCGAGCTCGGCCCCGGGTTCATTCTCGACGGCTTCCCGCGCAACGTCCGCCAGGCGGTCGAGCTGGACCGGCTGCTGGAGGGCGACGGCCGCGACCTCCAGCTGGTGCTGGAGCTGGTCGTGCCCGACGAGGTCGCCTCGGCCCGGCTGTCGCGGCTGGCCCGGATGGAGAGCCGCAGCGACGACAGCCCGGACACGGTGGCGGCGCGGCTGGTCACCTACCGGCGCGAGGCCGGGCCGCTGCTGGCCCACTACACCGGCCGGGTCCGGCGGGTCAGCGCCTCCGGCGACGTCGACGAGGTGTTCCTCCGGGCCGAGCGGGCCCTGGCCTCCCGGCCCCGGACCCCCTCCGGCTGACGACGACGGCTGGGAGTCGGCCTGCGGCCGACGATCGACAGGCTCCGACCGGCGAAGCCGGTCGGTCAGCCGACCAGCGGGCTGCGCCGCTCGACCAGGACCACGTCCCGCCAGCGGCCGCCGAGCTTGCCCAGCCGCTCGCGCACCCCGACGGTGCGGAAGCCGCAGCGCCGGTGCAGGGCCAGGCTGGCCTGGTTCTCGGGGAAGATCCCGGCCTGGACCGTCCAGATGCCGGCCGCCTCGGCGCCGGCGACCAGCCGCTCCAGCAGGGCCCGGCCGACCCCGTGGCCGGCGGCGTCCGCGGCCACGTAGACGCTGGCCTCGGCCACCCCGGCGTACGCGCAGCGCTCGGAGACGGGGGAGAGGGCGGCCCAGCCCACGACCCGGCCGCCGGCCGCCGCGACCAGCCGGTGGCCGGCCAGGTGGCCGCCGTCCCAGGCCTCCCAGGTGGGGGCGGCGGTCTCGAAGGTGGCGTCGCCGCTCGCGATGCCCTGCTCGTAGATGGCCCTGACCGCCGGCCAGTGGTCGGCGGTCAGCGGCTGGATGGTGGGCGCGTCCATGGGGGCCATGATGCACCGCGCGGGTCTCCGGGCGCCGCCCGGGTGGGCGGCTACCTCCCGGGCAGGCGCAGCCGGGCCGTCTCGAACGTGGCCACCCGGGCCAGGATGCGGTCGCGCCGGGCCGCCGTCGCCACCAGGACCAGGCCGAGGCCGAGGGCGCCGGTGCCGGCCAGCAGCAGGGAGGCGCTCCGGGACGGGCCGGTGAAGGGCAGGTTGCACATGGCCGCGCCCTTGGCCATCACGTGGTCGGCGAAGGCGACCTTGGCGCCGTCGGACCGGCTGACGGTCAGGCGGAGGCGCAGGACCTTGTTCAGGCGGGCCGGCAGCTTGGCCATGAACTCGCCCTTGGCCGAGGTCCGCACCGTCTGCCCGGCCAGGGTGCCGCCGGTGTCGCGGTTGGTCAGGGTCAGCTGCACGGCCGTGCTCCTGGGCATGCCCTTGCCCATGGCCGTGATGCTGGTGCAGGTCATGTCGTGCAGGCCGACGTGGTGCTTGGTCTCGGCGGAGGCGGCGGCCGGCAGCGACAACGCCGCCATCAGGAGAACGATCGCCAAGATCCTCCACGGGCGCATGCTGGTGTCCTTTCCGGTAGGGGCCGGTCAGCTCATCGACATCGACGAGGTGGCGCGGATCGCCAGGTCGTCCACCAGCAGGTTGGTCCCGCTGGTCAGGGTGGGGGCGAGAATCTCGACGGCCAGGGTCGTGCCCGGCCGGTGGGTGTCGTGGGAGACCTCGAGGCGCTGCCACTCGCCGGCCGTGGCCACGGCGCCGACGGTGTCGACCGAGTAGCGCCTGCCCCCGCGGAGCTCGAACAGGTTGACCTGGACCTCGACCCCGGGCCTGCTGGCCCGGACCCAGGCGGTCGCCTCGTAGCGCCGGTCCGACTGCAGCCGTGCCACCTCGGCGTGCAGGGCGCCCGGCTGGCGGGACGACCCGCGGGTCAGGCGCAGCGCCCAGTCGCCCTGGCGGCCCTCCTCGACCCGTTCCAGGCCGGCCCGCCCGACGGCGTCCCAGCCGGCCAGGCCGGCCTCGAACCCGGCGTCGGCGAGCAGGTTGCCGTCGGTGGGCGTGGGCGCGGCCGTGGTGGCCGGGCTGGGGGTGGTGGCCGCCGCCCGGGTCGTGGTCGGGGCCGGCGGCAGCAGGTTGGGCAGGCGGGCGGCGCTGGACTCGGGCCGCTCCAGCAGCGAGCCGATCAGGATGGCGGTGGTCAGCCCGATCGCCACCACGGCCAGGATCGACTCGACCAGGAGGTGGTCGCGGGCCCGGGTCCGCGGTGGCGGGGCGAGGTGGCGTGGCGGGGTCCGCTGCATGCCCGAAACGTCCCAGCCGACGCTAACGCCCCGGTAACGCCGCCAAGTTCGCGGGAATCGCCGCGCTAGGCGGCGCCCGTCGAGGCGAGGAAGGCGAGGGCACGGCGCCGCTGGGCCTCGGCCCCGGCATGGTCGCCCTGGGCGGCGAGCAGGCGGGCCGCGGCCAGGCGGGCGTCGGCCTCGTCGGGCAGGGAGCCGATGGCGGCGTAGGTCTCGGCGGCGGCCAGCGGGTCGCCGCCGGCCAGGGCCCGGGCCGCCGCCAGCCACGGCGACGGCGGGATGCCGAGGCGGTCGAGCGCGGCCGCCGGGATGCCCAGCTCCACCAGGACCAGGCCGAGGTCGGCCCCAAGGTCGGGGTAGAGCACGCCGTCACCGAGCCCGTCGAGCAGCCGGCCGGCCACCTCGGCCGCCTCGGCCCGGCGGCCGGCGGCCAGCAGCGTCCTGGCCAGGAAGGCCCGGGTCGGGTGGAGGTCCTGGGGGTCGCGGGCCTCCACGGCCAGGGCGTGGGCCGCCTCGGCGTCGGCCAGGGCCTGCTCCAGCCGCCCGCCGGCCAGGTGGATCCGGCCCCGCCACAGCCGGCACTCCCACTCCAGGTAGTGGTGCTCGTCGCCGGCGAGCAGGTCGTCGACGACGGCCACGACCTCCGTCCAGCGCCCGGTCCAGTAGCGCTCGGCGACCCGCTGGAGCTCGATCGAGCGCCGCCAGCGCCAGGACCCGAACCGCTCGGCCAGCCGCGTCCCGGCGGCCAGGGCGGCGAAGCAGCGGGGCAGGTCGCCCATGGTGGCGGCCGCCCACCCGAGGTTGAGGTGCCAGAGCGTCCCGCTCGGGGCGCCCAGCTTCTCGAACCGGGCGATGGCCGCCTCCAGGTCGTCGAGCCCGCCCGGGTCGCCGGCCTCGACCCGGGCCATGCCGATCGCCCCCAGGGCGTCGGCCTCCAGGTCGGGCAGGCCCAGCTCCCTGGCCATGGCCAGCAGCTGCAGGCCGACGGCCCGGGCCTCGGCGTGCCGGCTGGCCACCACCAGGTGCATCATCGCGCCCCGGAGCACGGCCGCCTTGGTCGGCGACGGCGGCGTCCCGGCGACCAGGGCCAGAGCCCGTTCGTGGTGGGCCTCGCGGTCCTGGCCCCGCCCCTGGAGGAAGGCCAGCTCGCCAAGGAGCATCTCGGCCTCGGCGGCGGCCACGGGCGCGCCGGCGGCCAGCAGGGCCTGGCGGGCCGCGGTGAGCTCGTCGTGGCCGGCCATCTCGCCCCGGCAGCGGGCCCGGCCCAGGCGCAGCAGGAGCTGGCCCCGTTCCGGGCCGCCCTCGGGGCTGAGCTCCAGGGCCTCGGCGTGGAAGCGGGCGGCCGTGTCCCAGCCGCCGAGGGTCGCGGCCCGGTCGCCGGCGTCCCGCAGGGCGGCCAGGGCGCGGCCGGCCAGCCCGGGCGGCTCGGTCCCGGCGGCGCGGGCGAACGACAGGGCGGCCCGGTAGTGGTAGGCGAGCAGCTCGGCCCGCCCCTCGGCCCGGTCGGGGGCCACCCCCTCGATCCAGGCGGCGGCCCGGCGGTGCTTGGCGGCCCGCTCGGCCCGCAGCACCTGCCCATAGGCGACGTCGCGGACCAGGGTGTGGCGGAAGGCGTACTCGACCTCGCCCGCCACCCGCGAGGCGGGCGCCCGCTGGAGGAACTCGCGGGCCTCCAGGCGGCCGAGGGCGGCCTCCAGATCGGGGAGGTCGCGGCCGGCGATCTCGGCCAGCGCGCCCAGCCAGCCGACCTGGCCGAGCACGGCCGCGTCATGCAGCACCGCCTTGTCGGGGGCGGGGAGGGCGTCCAGGCGGGCGGCGACGATCGCGTGCACGCCGGTGGGCAGGAGGTCCGGCCGGAGGGGTCCGGGGAACCCCTTCGGGGTGCCCCGGTGGATCGATCGTCCTGACGGCTCCCCGGTCGGCACTGGGTTTGAGCCGTCCGCGCGGTCGCGCAGCATGCGCACGTACTCCTCGGCGAACAGCGGGTTGCCGCCGACCCGGGCCAGCAGGGCGGGGTCGACCTCGGTGGGCAGGCCGTGGTGGGCCAGGAGGGTGGCCAGCAGGCCGGTGGTGTCGGTGTCGCCGAGGGGGCCGAGCCGGATGGTGGTCCCGCCGGCGCCCCAGCCGGGCCGGCGCTCCAGCAGCTCCGGCCGGGCCGTGGCCAGGACCAGGACGGCCGCCGGGGCGGCTCCCGGGTCGACCAGGCCCTCCACGAAGTCGAGCAGGGCGTCGTCGGCCCGGTGCAGGTCCTCGAGGGCCAGCACCAGCGGCCGGGTGGCGGCCAGGCCGTGCAGGAAGCGCCGCCAGGCGGCGAACTCCTCGTCGCGGTCGGCGGCGGTGGTCGGCCCGGCGGCCGATCCGGGCCGGGAGCCGACCCCGACCAGGCGGCGCAGGTGGCCGGTGACCCAGGCGGCGGTGACCGGGTCGGCCACCGCCCCCGCGGCCACGGCCAGGCGCCGGCCGGCGAGCTCGGCCCCGTCGCTCTCGAGGATGCCGGCCTCGGCCTTGACCGCGTCGGCCAGCGCCCCGAAGGTCGGGCCGTCGCCGTAGGGCAGCGCCCGGCCCTGCCGCCACGAGACGGGGTCGGGGTCGGCGGCCAGGCGGTCGGCCAGCTCGGCCAGCAGCCGGCTCTTGCCGATGCCGGCGGCGCCGACGACGGTGACCAGGACCGGGCCGCCGCGGGCCCGGCCGGCGGCGGCGAGCAGCGCGTCCAGCTCCCGGTCCCGGGCCACCAGGGGCGGGAACCGCCGGCTGGGGGAGGCCGGGCCGGCCCGCGGGGCCAGGGCCGGCCATGCCGGCAGCGGGTCGCGGGCGCCCGCCGGTCCCTGGCGGACGGGACCATAGGCGATGGCCCGCTCCGTGGCCCGCCGGGTCGCCTCCGCCACCAGCACGGTCCCGTCCGGCACCAGCTCCTGGAGCCGGGGGGGGGGGC
>DASUPQ010000379.1 GCA_036280995.1 Actinomycetota bacterium
TGCAGGGCCCCGGCCGACCGGCCCAGGTTACTGGCGAGCGTCATGGGGAGTCGGAACAACTCACGTGATCAGGTGCCCTGGAGTGCTGGAGGCATCTGGCTGGCCGCTGACGTCAGGAGGGCGTGGCCGCTGGGTGGCGGACGAACTCGCTGATGGAGGAGGCGAGTTCCGCGGGGCGGGTGAGGGGGGCCAGGTGATCCAGCGCGGGCAGGGTCTGGGTGCGCACGTCGGGCAGCATCTCGGCCAGGATGGCGACGTTCTCGCGGAACCAGGGGCGGGATTCGGCGCCGCAGAGCAGCAGGGCCGGTGCCGTGACCCGGGCCGCCTCGGCCGGCCCGAAGGTCCAGGCGGCCACTGCCGGCAGCTCGTCGGCGAAGAAGTAGGCCGACTCGCGCTCGGCCTCCACCAGGCCGTCGTCCCCGAACCGGGTGCGCAGGACCTTCCGGTAGCCGTCGCCGCCCACCCCGCGCAGGAACACGTCGAAGGCGCGAGCGATGTCGCCCTGGGCCGCGGCCGCCAGCGCGGGGCCGACATAGCTCGACGCGGCCACCTCCCGCTGCTTGCCCGAGGGCTTGGCCGGTTCGAAGAGGGTCAGGCTGGCGACCAGACCGGGGTCGTCGAGGGCCAGCTGCAGCCCGATACAGCAGCTGGAGGAATGCCCGACCCAGTGGGCGCGGGCGACGCCGAGCGCGCGCAGCAGCGCACCGCACTGGCGGGCGTGGGCGGCGATGCTGGCCGGCTCGGACGGCGCCGGGCTGTGGCCGTAGCCCGGCCGGATCGGTCGGATGACCCGGAACCCGTCCAGGGCCGGCTGCTCGAACAGCGGCCCGAACCAGGCGCCGAAGACGCCGGCGTGGACCAGGCAGACCACCTCGCCGGCACCGCGCTCGTCGTAGTCAAGACCGGCGAGGCTGTCCATCGCGGAGCTCCCTAAATCCATCCGAGTAGAACTGGAATGAATCGATAGTTGGTAGACTGCTCGTCGTGGCCGACGATGTCAACAGCCGGCGTCGATACCATTCGCCGCTGCGCGCCGAACAGGCCGACGGAACCCGCCGGCGGGTCCTGGCCGCCGCCCGGGACCTGTTCCTGGCCCGCGGCTACGCCGGCACCACGGTCGCCGCGGTGGCCCAGGCCGCCGGCGTGTCTGCCGACACGATCTATGTCTCCCTCGGCGGCAAGCAGGGCCTGCTGGAAGGCATCCTGGCGCTGGCCAGGTTCGACCCGGAGGATCCCACCCAGCGCGACCAGCAGCACCGCAGGGGCGAGGTCGGCGGGCTCGCGGACCCTCACCAGCGGCTCCGCCGACTCGTCGAGCTCAGCTGCGAGACCCTCACTCGGATCAGCCCGGTGCACGCCGTGCTCCGGGGCGCGGCCGACGGCCATCCCTTCGCTGCCGAGTTGTACGGCCGCATGCTGCAGCTTCGGCTGCAGCTCCAGGCTCGCAACCTGGAGACCTACCTCGGCCGGTCACTGCGAGCCGGGTTGAGCGTCAAGCAGGCCGCCGAGCACTACAGCGCCCTGCTCAGCCCCGAGCTGTACCACCTGCTCACCGTGGAGTGCCGATGGCCGACACGGCGCTACGCGTCCTGGGTGACCGACCTGCTTGACCACGACCTTCTCGGCTGACCCGCCGACACACGGCTGACAAGGCTGGCCTCGCCACCAAGGTGCGGGAATGCCTGATTCATGAGCGGGCGCGTTGCCGGTGCGCACCTGGGAGGCATCCTCGGCGAAGGTGACGTCGCGGATGTGGTGCAGGGCCTCAATCCCCCGGTGGCCGGGAGCCTGGTGGCGGGCGCCGAGCGCGGCCCGGACCGGCTGGGGCGCGTCGGCCGCCAGGCTCAAGATCGCGACCAGTGGGTGGCGGCGGCCACGGGCAGCTCGCGGGTCTGAGACGCTGGTCAAGTAGGCCGGCAGGTGCGGGGGTTCGCTGTCGTGGAGGGGCCGGCGTGGGCAGGTTGGGTGAGAGCGGCTGGGATCGGGGATGATCGGTCGGCAGGCACGGGCGTCCGTCCGAGTCATGAGGCCGCGGTAACCGCATGATCCTGGCCGTTCGTGCCTGCATTGCACTATCCAGCATCACGTCACGAACGAGACAGACTCACAGAACGCCGGGGCCCCGCCATGAAGGTCGGCGGCCAGAGGCAGAGCGTTGACCGCGTTGTTGACTGGGAGCACCAGGAAGGAGGCACGACATGCGGGTGATGATGATGATCAAGGGGGATCCGGAACCGGGCGCCGCGCCTGGCGAGGAACTCCTGGCCGCGATGGGCAGGTACAACGACGAGCTGCAGAGGGCCGGCGTGCTTCTGGACCTGGCGGGGCTTCTCCCCAGCGCCGAGGGGCGGCGTGTGAAGTTCGCCGAGGGGAACCGCGCCGTCATCGATGGGCCGTTCCCCGAGTCGAAGGCGCTGATCGCGGGCTACTGGATCCTCCAGGTGCAGTCGATGGACGAGGCCGTGGAATGGGCCAAGCGTGCCCCGTTCGAGGCGCTTTCCCGGATCTACCCCGGCGAGTACGGCGCCACGGGCGAGATCGAGATCCGTCGGGTGTTCGAGCTGGAGGGCGTTGACGCATCGAGCAGCGGCGGGTAAGACGAGGACATGGCGCGGCCAGGGCGACCTGACCTGTCCAAGATGATGAGCTCGAAGCGGGACGACGCCGCTCCATTGCCCCGCCGGCGCGGACCGAGTCAGGCGGTGAGCAGTCGGTTCGAAGGGCCGACGAACTCCAACGAGCCGAGCGGTCAGCACCTGGGTGGTCAAGGGGGTCCTCCCGTGCCGGGGCTGGGAGCCTCCCCCGACCAGCGGCCGGCCCCTCCGGCCGCACCTCAGCGGATGTGGCATCCAGGATCGCCGTTAAGGCAGGGACGGG
>DASUPQ010000380.1 GCA_036280995.1 Actinomycetota bacterium
TTCCTCGCGGTTGCCCGGCACGAACTCGCGATCGAGCGCCCAAGCCGACGCGGCTTGCTCCCGGGAGGACCACACCCCGGCCCCCAGCCCTGCCAAAAAGGCGGCCCCCATCGCCGTGGTCTCCTTCACCAACGGACGGAGGACCGGCACGCCGAGCAGGTCGGCCTGGAGCTGGCACAGCCCATCCATGACGCTGGCGCCGCCGTCGACCTTGAGCGAGGTGAGCGGCGTGGCTCCGGCCATGGCGTCGACGACATCCCTGGTCTGGTAGGCCATGGCCTCCACCGCGGCCCGGACCAGGTGGGCCCTCGTGGTGCCCCTGGTGATCCCCACGATCGTGCCCCGGGCATACGGGTCCCACCACGGCGCGCCCAGACCGACCATGGCCGGTACCAGGTAGACGCCCCCTGCGTCGGGCACCGACCCGGCCAGCGGGCCGGCCTCCGCGGATGAACCGATCACGCCGAGCCCGTCCCGGAGCCACTGGATGGCGGCACCCGTGACGAAGATCGAGCCCTCCAGCGCGTACCGGACCCCGTCGGCGTCGGAATACGCCACGGTCGTCAGCAGGCCCTCGGCCCGGACCGCCTCCCTGCCCACGTTCAGCAGCACGAACGAGCCCGTCCCGTAGGTGTTCTTGGCGTCTCCGGGCTCGAAGCAGGCCTGGCCGACCAGCGCAGCGTGCTGATCGCCGGCCATCCCGGCCACCGGCACGCTCGCGCCGAGGAACGCCTCCGGGTCGGTGATCGCCAGGTCTCCGCTCGACGCGCGGACCTCGGGCAGGAGCGCCGGGGGGATGGCGAGCCGGCCCAGCAGCTCGTCGTCCCACACCAGCCGGTGGATGTCGAACACGAGGGTGCGGGAGGCGTTGGTGTGATCGGTGACGTGGGTCCGACCGCCGGTCATCCGAGCCACCAGGTAGCTGTCGACGGTGCCGAACGCCAGCCGGCCGGCCTCGGCGCCCTCGCGGACCCCCTCGACGTGTTCGAGGAGCCAGGAGAGCTTCGTCCCCGAGAAGTACGGGTCGATCACCAGGCCGGTCCGGTCGGCGATCCGTTCCTCCCACCCCTCGGCACGGAGCTCCTCGCACAGCGGCGCGGTCCGTCGGTCCTGCCACACGATGGCCCGGTGGACGGGACGGAGCGTCTCCCGGTCCCACACCACCGTGGTCTCCCGCTGGTTCGTGATGCCGACCGCGGCCAGGTCGGGCGCCTCGATCCCGGCGGCCCGGAGCGCCTCGCCGGTCGATCCCAGCGTGGCGGTCCACCAGTCCTCGGGATCGTGCTCGACCCAGCCCGGCCGGGGGAAGTGCTGGGGGAACTCCCGGGAGGCCCGGCCCAGGACCTCCCCGGCCTCGTCCACCACGAGCGCGGTCACGCCGGTGGTCCCCGCGTCGATCGCCAGCACGGCCATGCGGTCGCGAGGCTACCGGTGGACGGGACTCGCCGCTACGCCGGACGGAGGACCTCGGCGTGGACGATGCCGACGCCGGGGAGCCCGATGTACTTCGCGGCCGCCTCGGACAGGTCCAGCACTCGGCCGTCGACATACGGCCCCCGGTCGTTCACCAGGACCGTGGCGCACTTCCCCTGGTACGTGACGTGGAGGAACGAGGGGAGCGGCATGGTGCGGTGAGCCGCCGTGAACAACGCGGGATTGAAGATGTGGCCGATCGCGGTGGGGTTGCCGGCGAACTCCTCGCCGTAGAACGAGGCCTCGCCCGTGAACCCCTGGCCGGTGAGCTCCAGGTCCGGAGGGATGTCGCAGCCGCGGCCTCCCTCGGGGCCCAGGTACTCCAGCAGCTTGCCGAGCTCACCGCTGACCGCCTGGAGATCCTCGAAGCCCTGCTCGACCCCGGCGGCGGTCAGGAGCTGCTGCCTGGCCGCCAGGAGGTCCTCGATCTCCCGGCCGGCCGCCCGGGCCTCCTGCTCCGCCTGGGCCAGGCGGATCTCCATCAGGGTCCGGATGTCGAACAGCTCGGCCTGGCGCTCGGCCAGCTCGGCGCGGTGCGCCTCGATCTCCCTTCGCAGCTCAGCGATCCGGTCGAGCGCGCCGAGGGCCTCGGTGGCGTCGCCGACGCCGGCGCTCAGCGCCCCCTCGATCATCTTCTGGCGCGACAGGAAGTCGCCGGGGTCGGTGGAGCCCAGCAGGACGTCCATGAACGCCGCCGGCCCGGCCCGGTAGATCGCGTCGGCCCGGTTGTCCAGGAGCGACCGGGCGCCGGCCACCTCGGCCTGCAGGAGGCCCTCCTGCAGGTACGCGTCGATCAGGCGGGCGGCGGCATGATCGGCGCTGGCCTGGACTCGGGCGTACC
>DASUPQ010000381.1 GCA_036280995.1 Actinomycetota bacterium
GGCAAACGGCTCTTCCGCGACAGCAGCGCGCCGAAGCCTCTTCGGCTTGTCGAGAGCAACGTGACGAGCACGGGCGCGATCTTGGCCACGTACGCGAGATCCGAGGGCTGATCGAGCCGTGCGACCAACGATGGCGGCGATCGAAAGTCTCACTGGGCCCGAACCGGTCCAGGCGGGATTGTCAGAACGCATCCTTTCGCCCCTGACGCTCGCCAGCGACCTGGGGAAACGCTGGTCCGCACAGCGCTTAGCCCTCGATACCTGATGAGGATGAGGGCGCTGGTTCAAGTCCAGTCAGGCCCACGACACGGGGTTGAGCTGCGGAAACGCTCGTCAGACGTGTTGGTCGGTCTGGCTGCTCCCGTGGGTCGCCTGCGCGTAGCGGTTCCAGAACGCATCTCTCAAAGAGGGCCTAAGAAGAAGCTCGCCCGTTCGCGGCTTGTGTCGGCGATCCGCACCGCCATCGATGACCCACCATGCAAGATCGCACCGCCGAGCTGTGGGTGCGGATCGCCCAGGAAGACGGCGCCACACGGGCTTCCGAGCAGATCGAGAGCACCGTGGCCTAGGTATGGAACTGATGGAGATGGTGGACACTTGGGTCTCCAACCAGGGAGGAGACCCTGCGACCGAGCAGCAGCTGCTCAGGATGGCCAAGCGACGCCTGGCGATCCCTGCGCCATGCTGAGGAGATCACCGGCAACGTCAGGCTGACCTGCCGCTTCATCTACGAGGCATGCGGACGCCGGGTGAACGTGGCCGCAAGGTCCGCGTTCCTCGGATCGTGGCCTGACCCGTGTATCTTCCCTGGCGACAAATTGCTGTGGTTTGATTGTGGCGAGGCGTGACCGCCCTTGGACCGTGTCCTTCGGCGTCATGAGGAGAAATAATGGTGCGAAGGATATTCGTGCTATCCGCTGTGCTATTAATGGTCCTGGCAGCGGGGCCAGCGGCGTGGGCCGACAACATCGCGGCGGCAGGGGACATCAGCCAGAAGGTCGGCGGGGCAAGGAACGACCAGGCGACGGCCCGACTTATCGCGCCATCGTCGGGGAATGGCATCGGGCTGGTGCTGGCCCTAGGTGACACCCAGTATGAGTGCGGGGAAATGGAGAACTACCTCGGCGCGTACGATCTGAGCTGGGGCCAGTTCAAGGGAATCACCCGACCGGCGCCGGGGCACCACGAATACCTGACCAGCTCTCCCAACGGGTGTTTGGGACAGGCTCCTGGTCCCATGAGCATGCTGCAACCTGCCGGGGCCGACTACTACCAATACTTTGCTGGGAGGACGCCACCCCACCCTGGCTACTACTCGTTCAACGCCGAGGCGTGGCATTTCGTCGTCCTCAACACGACCTGCGCGGTGGTGCCGGGTGGGTGCTCGGGGGCGATGCTGAACTGGCTGAAGGCCGACCTGGCGGCGAACAAGCTCGGCTGCACGGTGGTCATCGGGCATAGCCCATACCTCTCGTCGGCAGCTCCCAACTATGGGACGCCCAACCTGTCAGCCATCTGGCCAACCCTGGTGCTCAACGACGTCGACCTGTTCATTGCGGGTCATAGTCATGCGTACGAGCGCCTGGCCCGCGTCCGGACCCAAGGCAACGTGGACGAGGATTGGGGTCCGGGTGACGGGGACGACGGCCACTCCGGCGTGCCCATCGTCATTGCAGGGACTGGCGGCCACTCGCTGATCCCATTCGGGAGGATTCACCCGGCCAGCCGGTCCAGGGTGGCGGGCAAGTACGGCATCTTGAAGATCGTGCCCAACTACCCGTCGTTAGGCCGGTGGGTCCAAGCGTTCAAGACCACAGACGGCCAGACCCTGGATCGGGTCTCGATGAGGTGCCATTGACATGCGGGCCGCCATCTGCCCGAGTCAGCTCGGCCCCCCAGGTCCGCGTGGTGCGTAACGAGGGCAGTGTCGACCTGGTGACGGTGGTGGCCTCACTGGTTCCGGCGGACGCGGCCAGGCGGATCGACGCGCCGAGTCCCGGGACCTGCCCCTTTTGAGTGAAGTACCGCTGACCTCTGACCCCCGCACGAGGGCAGCCGCTGGCGGGTGGCCGCCTCGCCGAACGGGGGCCGCCGCTCGTCCTCAAGCCGATCGTTCGGCTAGGTTGGGGTCCTTGGGGCGCTGGAGCGCCAGGTCGACGGCTTCCCGCTGGCTGACCCGCGGCTGCAGATCCAAAATCGAGAGGACGCGTCGTCATGGACGGCCGGCCCGGGTGACCGAGGCTAGACCCGGCCACGTACCGCCCGGCCCTCGGCGGCGGACAGCGGTTCACCCCATCCTTGTAGGACTTACGGAGTAGCACGACCAGCGGAAAGGCTGGATAGCATCCCACCGAGTTCGTTGCTCCACCCGTTCCGGCGGCACCTGGAGGCGGAGAACCACTCCGAGCGCACGCTCGCCTCCTACCTGCAGAGCGTCCGGCAAGCCGAGGCCTTCCTCGCGGCCCGGGGCACGCGGCTAGAGGAGGCAAGCCGCGCCGACCTGGAGGCGTTTCTGGGCGATCTGCTGCGGCGGGCGCCGGCGACGGCGGCCACCCGCTACAAGGTCCTGCGCATCCTGTACGGCTGGCTTGAGGAAGAGGAGGAGATCGACGCCAACCCGATGGCGCGGATGAAGCCGCCGATCGTTCCTGAGCAGCCCGTCCCTGTCGTGCCCGAGGACGGCCTGCGGCGGCTGCTTGCCGTCTGCGCCGGTAAGGGCTTTGAGGCCCGCCGGGACACCGCGATCATCACGCTGCTGCTGGACACTGGCGCCGCAGCGGCGAGTTCGCCTAGACGATTGGTTCCAAGGGGTGTGGTAGGCCACGCGCAACAAGGTCGAACTCTGCCCGCCCCGAAACCTGACTCAAGTGTCGAGAATCCAGGCCCAAGGATCTAGCGGTGCTGCCTGTTGAGCTTGGCAGCCTTGGTCACGAGGTATTGTCGCTCCGGCTCGCTGGTGGTCCTGGCGGCGGCCGCGCGGTAGTACGCGGCGGCGGCCTCGGTGGCGCCGATCATGTCGAGCAGGTGTCCGCGCACGGCGTCGAGCCGGTAGTGGCCGGGCAGCCGCTTGTCCAGCGGCGCTAACAGGTCCAGCCCGGCCCGCGGGCCGTGCACCATGGCGGCCGCGACGGCGCGGTTCAGCTCCACCATCGGGTTGCCGGACAGGCGCGCCAGCAGGCCGTACAGGCCGAGGATCTGCGGCCAGTCGGTGTCCTCGGCACGCTCGGCGCCGTCGTGCAGGGCGGCGATCGCGGCCTGCAGCTGGTACTCGCCGACTACGCCGCCGGACATCGCGGTGGCGGCAAGCCGCACGCCTTCGGCGATCGCCGGCCGGTTCCACCGTGTCCGGTCCTGTTCGGCCAGCGGGATCAGCTCGCCGTGCGCGCCGGTGCGGGCCGGGCGCCGGGCGTCGTTCAGCAGCATCAGCGCCAGCAGGCCGGTGACCTCACTGCGATCGGGCAGCATCGCGTGCATCGCCCTGGCCAGCTGGATCGCCTCGCCGGACAGGTCGGGGCGGTGCAGCTCGGCGCCGGCGCTGCGGGTGTAGCCCTCGTTGAACAGCAGGTACAGCACGTGCAGCACGGATCCCAGCCGCGCCTCGAACTCCTGGGGGGCGGGTATCCGGAACGGGATGCCGGAGGCCTTGATCTTTTGCTTGGCCCGGCTGATCCGCTGGGCCATCGTCGCCTCTGGCACCAGGAACGCCGTGGCGATCTCCGCGGTGGACAGCCCGGCGACCGCGCGCAGCGTCAGCGCGATCGAGGACGCTGGGGTCAGCGCCGGATGACAGCACATGAACAGCAGCACCAGCGCGTCGTCCCGCTGCGCCGGCTCGGCGCCGGGCAGCTCGCGCAGCGCGGCGGATTTCTCCCGGCGCCGCCGCGCCTGGTCGCTGCGGTACTGGTCGGTCAGCCGCCGCACGGCGGTCTGGATGAGCCAACCGCGCGGGTTGTCCGGCAGCCCCTCGGCCGGCCAGTGCATCGCGGCGGCCAGCAGCGCCTCTTGCACGGCGTCCTCGGCGGCGTCGAAGTCGCCGTGGCGTCGCACGACCGCGCCGAGGACCTGCGGCGCCAGCTCGCGCAGCAGGTCCTCGATCCGCGCGGTCGAGGTCACAGGTCCCCCGGCTCCAGCATCGCGCCCATGAGCTGGCGCACCTCGATCCGATTCCGCAGCGGCACGCCGCCGGGTCCCGGCGCGGCCGACACCCGCGCCGCGATCTCGATCGCGCGTGCCTCGGACTCCACGTCGACCAGCTGGTAGCCGGCCAGGACCTCCTTGACCTCGGTGTACGGGCCGTCGGTGACACCGGGCTGCCCT
>DASUPQ010000382.1 GCA_036280995.1 Actinomycetota bacterium
CGGGGCCGGGACCTTCGACCGCCCCTGGCTGGGCGGGACCGGCGACCCGATGGCCGCCGCCCGCCAGAAGATGGACGCCGCCTTCGAGTTCTTCGCCAAGCTCGGCATCCCCTTCTTCTGCTTCCACGACGTCGACATCGCCCCTGAAGGGGCCAGCTTCGCCGAGTCGGCCCACAACCTGGAGGTCATGGTCGACCGGGCGGAGAAGAAGATGGCCGAGACCGGGGTCGGCCTTCTCTGGGGCACCGCCAACCTGTTCTCCCATCCCCGGTATCTGGCCGGCGCCGCCACCAACCCGGATCCGGCCGTCTTCGCCTACGCCGCGGCCCAGGTCAAACACGCTCTCGAAGCTACCGCCCGGCTGGGCGGCGCCAACTATGTGCTCTGGGGCGGCCGCGAGGGGTACGAGACCCTGCTCAACACCGACCTGAAGCGAGAGGGCGACCAGCTCGCCCGGTTCCTGACCTTGGTGGCCGAGCACAAGCGCAAGATCGGCTTCCAGGGGACGCTGCTCATCGAGCCCAAGCCGGCTGAGCCAACCAAGCACCAGTACGACTACGACACCCAGACGGTGCACGGCTTCCTCGAGCGGTTCGGCCTGGCCGACGAGTACCGGGTCAACATCGAGGCCAACCACGCCACCCTGGCCGGGCACAGCTTCCACCACGAGGTCTCCTACGCGGTCGCGCACGGCATCTTCGGCTCGGTCGACGCCAACCGCGGCGACCCCCAGAACGGCTGGGACACCGACCAGTTCCCCAACTCGGTGGACGAGTTGACCCTGGCCCTCCACGAGATCCTCAAGGGCGGCGGCTTCACCACCGGCGGCTTCAACTTCGACACCAAGCTCCGCCGCCAGTCGATCGACCGGACCGACCTGTTCCACGGCCACATCGGCGGCATGGACACCCTGGCCAGGGCGCTGCTGGCCGCGGCCGAGCTGGTCGAGCGGGAGACCCTGTCGGGGCCGCTGGCCGAGCGCTACGCCGGATGGTCGGCTCGGCTTGGGACCGGCATCCTCGGTGGCGACGAGAGCCTGGCCTCCCTCGAGGCCCGGGTGCGGTCGGGCGAGGTCGACCCGTCGCCGGTGTCCGGCCGCCAGGAGCTGCTCGAGAACCGGGTCAACCGGGTGATCTGGACCTCCGGAAGCTGACGTCGACCGGTCATGGGCTTCGTTCTCGGGATCGACGTCTCGACCACCGCCACCAAGGCCATCATCGTGCGGCCGGACGGCTCGGTCCAGGGTGTCGCCTCGGCATCCTATGGGTACGACACCCCGCGCCCGCTCTGGAGCGAACAGGACCCGCGGCTGTGGTGGGACGGCGCCGTCGCCGCCGTCCGGGAGGTGCTTGCCGACGGCGGGGTGGAAGGCTCGGAGATCGAGGCGGTCGGGCTGACCGGGCAGATGCATGGCTCGGTCCTGCTCGACCAGGAGGGCGCGGTCGTCCGCCCGGCCATCCTCTGGAACGACCAGCGGACCGGTGCCGAGTGCGACGAGCTGCGGCGCCGGGTCGGGCGCGAGCGGCTCATCGAGGTCACCGGCAACGACGCGCTGACCGGGTTCACGGCGCCCAAGCTGCTCTGGGTCCGACGCCACGAGCCCGGCAACTGGGCCCGGGTCCGCCACGTCCTGCTCCCCAAGGACTACCTGCGTCGCCGTCTCACCGGCGGCTACGCCGTCGACGTCGCCGACGGGTCGGGGACCATCCTGTTCGACCTGGCCGCCAGGACCTGGTCGCCGGAGGTCCTGGCCGCGCTTGACCTCGACCCGGCGCTGCTGCCCGGCACCTCCGAGGGGCCGGAGCTGACCGGCACGGTCACCCGCGAGGCGGCCGATGCGACCGGCCTGGCGCCGGGCACGCCGGTGGTGGCCGGCGGCGGCGACCAGTCGGCCAACGCGGTCGGGGTCGGGGCCGTGACCCCGGGGGTGGTCGCCCTCTCGCTGGGGACCTCTGGGGTGGTGTTCGCCACCACCGACAAGCCGTCCATAGAGGCCCAGGGCCGCGTCCACGCCTTCTGCCACGCCGTTCCCGGCCGCTGGCACATGATGGGGGTGATGCTGTCGGCGGCCGGCAGCCTGCGCTGGCTCCGGGACGCGCTCGCCCCCGGGGCGAGCTTCGACGACCTGGTGGCGGCGGCCGCCGACGTCCCGGCCGGCAGCGACGGGCTCCTGTTCCTCCCCTATCTCACCGGGGAGCGGACCCCCCATCCCGATCCCCTGGCTCGGGGGGCGTTCGTCGGGCTGACCGTCCGGCACGACCTGCGGCACCTGACCCGGGCGGTGCTGGAAGGTGTCGCCTACGGGCTCCGGGACGGTCTCGACCTCATGGTCGGGGCCGGGCTGGCGCCGCCCGGGCAGCTCAGGGCCGCAGGCGGCGGCACCCGGAGCCGGCTGTGGCGCCAGATTCTGGCCGACGTGCTCGGCACGCAGGTGGCCACCGTCGGCGCCGAGGAGGGGGCGGCCTACGGCGCCGCCCTGCTGGCCGCCGTCGGCTCGGGCTGGTTCACGGATGTCGAGGAGGCGTGCCGCTCGGTGGTCGAGGTGCGACCCGCCGCCGGCCCCTCGGGCTCGCAGGACGTCTACCGCGAGGGCCACGCGCGGTTCCGCGGCCTGTACCCCGCCCTCGCCCCCACCTTCCACGCCACCCCGGCCTAGTGCCCGCCTGGCCTGGCGGCCCGTACCGGTTGCCTGGCACCGGGCGGCCCGCCACACTCTGGGGCATGGCGACCACCCTGGTGTTCCTGGTCAGGCACGCAAAAGCGGCCGACCGGTTCGACTGGACGGGCAGCGACCGCGACCGGCCCCTGATCGGGAAGGGCCGCAAGCAGGCCGACCGGCTGGCCGGCGCCCTGCGCCGGGAGGAGCCGGTGCTGGTCGCGGCCAGCCCCTGGCTGCGCTGCCGCCAGACGGCCGCTCCGCTGGCCGCGGCCGTGGGCCTCCAGGTCGAGCTGGACGACCGGCTCGGCTACGACGCCCCCGACCTGGCCGCCTGGGTCCGGACGGTCGTCCGTGAGCACCCCGGCCACGCCGTGGTCGGGGTCAGCCACGGCGACCTGATCCCCATGTACCTGTTCCAGACCGGCCTGGTCGACGGGTTCCCCGAGTTCCGCACCGGCTCGCTGTTCCGGCTCGAGGCCAGCCGGGGCCGGGTCACGGGAGTCGAGCTGGTCGACCGCAAGGCACTCAAGCGGCAGCTGGAGGGCTCCTCCTGAGGGATGCCGAGGCGGCGGCCGCGGGCGTCCCGTACGATGAGCGGCCCATGCAGACCAGGGCAAGCACCCCGACCGACCTCGCCGTGCCCGGCGACGGGATCCGCCTGCACGCCCGCGACTGGGGCGGGACCGGGCAGGCGGTCGTGCTGCTGCACGGGCTCGCGTCCAACGCCCGCATCTGGGACGGGGTCGCGCCCCGGCTGACCGGCGCCGGCCTGCGGGTGGTGGCCCTCGACCAGCGCGGCCACGGCGCCTCCGACCAGCCCGCCTCCGGCTACGACTTCGGGACCCTGGTCCGCGACCTCGACGCCGCCCTGGCCGCCCTCGAGCTGGAGCGGCCGGTGCTGGTCGGGCACTCGTGGGGGGCGAACGTCGCCCTCCAGCACGCCGCCGGCCGGCCGGGGACGCTGGCCGGCCTGGTTCTGGTCGACGGCGGCCTGGCCAGCGTGGCCGCGTGGGCGGGCGCGACCCGGGAGGAGGCCCGCCGCGCCATGGCCCCGCCCCGGTTCGCGGTCCCGCTGGCCGACTGGCTGGCCAGGGCCGGGCGCTTCGACCCCGGGGGGCCGGACGGCCAGCCCTGGGTCCGGGAGTACCTGCGGGCCGGGGTCGAGGTCGACGACCACGACGTGGCCCGCTCCCGGTTCCGCTTCGACAACCACATGCAGGTCGTCGACGCGCTCTGGGACCAGCGGCCCGAGGCCCTGTTCCCGCTGGTCGGCTGCCCGGTGCTGCTCTGCCCGGCCGACGACCCGGCCGGCGGCGACCTGGCCGGGGTCAAGCGGGACGCCGTCGGCCGGGCCCTCGCCCTGTTCCCATCCGCCACCGTCACCTGGTTCGAGGACACGATGCACGACATCCCACTGCAGCGGCCGGCCGAGCTGGCCGCGGAGCTGGCCCGCTTCGCCGACCACGCCAAGGGGGTGGCCGGCAATGGGTGATCTGGTCAGCCTCGGCGTCATGGGCATCCGCGGCTCCTTTTCGGAGGAGGCGGCGCTGGAGTACGCCCGCGACAACAACCTCGGCGACGTCGAGATCGTCGAGCTCCTCACCACCGAGAAGGTGCTGCGGGCGGTGGAGGCGGGCGAGGTCGACATCGGCATCTTCGCCCTGGAGAACTCCAACGGCGGGGTCGTCTACGAGAGCGTCTACGCGATGGCCGCCCACCGGTTCCGGGTGGTGGACCTGTTCGAGATCGACGTCAACCACACCCTGCTGGTCCATCCCGGCCTGCCCGGTCGGGAGGGCATCGAGCGGATCGCCTCCCACCAGCAGGCCATCCGCCAGTGCCGCATGTGGCTGCGCCACCACTTCCCCACCACCCTGGTCACCGAGGAGCCCGACACCGCCGAGGCGGCCCGCATGCTGGCCACCGGCGAGCTCCCGGTGTCCACGGCCGTGATCGCGGCCGAGCGCTGCGCCGAGCTGTTCGGCCTGCGGGTCCTTGAGCGGCGCATCCAGGACCTCAAGTTCAACTTCACCACCTTCGTGGCGGCGGGCCCACGGACGAGCTGAGTCCGGAGGGGTTCGGGGAACCCCAGGGGGGTGTCCCGATGGATGAGGAGGCCAGGCGGCGGGTGTCGCTGGCCGTCCGCGCCGGCGAGGCGGTGACCGACCCGGCCGACGCCCCCGCCGCGGTCGAGCTGGCCCGCCTGGCCCAGCGCCGCCTGGAGGACCGCACCGTCCCGAGCGCGCTCCGCATCAGCGCCGGGGCCGTGCTGGCCTGGCTGCTCCTGGTCGCCCTCCCGGTGACCATCGGCACCGGCGTCCACCTGGCCGCCCTGGTCGCCGGTCTCGGCGTCGGCCTGCTGCTGTTCAGCGTGATCCTGCTCCTCGGCCGCCGCCAGCTCCGCCTGGCCCGCCGTGCCGAGCAGCGCAACCTCCGCCTCCTGGAGGGTGACGGCGCCTAGCGGGCCGCGGCCTACGGCGCCTCGCGCAGGGCCTTGGCCACCTCGGGCCTGGCGAGCTCCTCGAAGGTGTAGGCGGCCGCCCGGACTCCCCGGTAGTAGTTGGCCAGGAGCAGGCGCTCGTTGGGGGCGTGGATGCGGTCGGTGGGGAGCATGACCCCCAGGTAGACGCAGGCCGCCCCGAGGGAGTCGGTCAGGGCCCGCTCCGGGCCCGACCCGCCCTCGCGGACCAGCAGTGGCTCCTTGCCGAACGCCCGGGCCACCGCCCGGGCCGCGGCGCGGTTGCCGGGGTGGTCGAGCGGGGTCAGGGCCGGCTTGACCCCCCCGAACGAGCGGACCGAGACCTCGGCGTGGGCCGGCGCCCGGTCGCGCACCCAGCGCTCGAACAGCGGCTCCAGCCGGGCCGGCTCCTGGTCGGCGACCAGCCGGAACGACACCTTGGCGTGGGCCTCGGCCGGGATGATGGTCTTGGAGCCGACCCCGGTGAAGCCGCCCCAGATGCCGTTGACGTCGGCCGTTGGCCGGCCCGACATCCGCTCCAGCGGCGTGAACCCCTCCTCGCCGGGCAGGGCGCCGACCCCGGCCATGGCCTTGAGCTCCTCGGGGTCGAACGGCACGGCGGCGAGGTTGGCCCGCTCCTCCTCGGTCAGGTCGACCACGTCGTCGTACCAGCCGGGAATGGCGATGCGGCCGCTGGCGTCCTTGAGGCCGGCCAGCAGCTCGACCAGCTCGGCGGCGGCGTTGGGGACCGCGCCCCCGAACGAGCCCGAGTGCAGGTCGGCCGGGGCGGTGCGCAGGTCGACCTGGAAGTAGATGAGCCCCCGCATGGCCGTGACCAGCGACGGCACGTCCTCGGCGACCATCCCGGTGTCGGAGACGAGGATCAGGTCGCAGGCCAGCCGGTCGCCGTGCTCGGCCAGGAAGGCGTCGATGGTGGGCGAGCCCGACTCCTCCTCCCCCTCGACGAAGAACTTGACGTTCACCGGCAGGCGGCCGTCGGCGGCCAGCAGGTGCCGGATGGCCGAGACCTGGAAGTGGATCTGGCCCTTGTCGTCGGAGGCGCCGCGGGCGTGCAGGCAGCCGTCGCGCACGGTCGGCTGGAACGGCGGGGTCGTCCACTCGTCCAGCGGGTCGGCCGGCTGGACGTCGTGGTGGCCGTAGATGGTGACCGTCGGCGCCCCGGTCCCGGCCCCGAGCCACTCGCCGTAGACGGCCGGCTGGCCGCCGTCGGCGGCCAGGACCTCGGTGTCGAGCCCGGCCGCCTCCATCAGCCCGGCCAGGTGCTCGGCCGAGCGGCGCACGTCGGCCGCGTGCTCGGGGTCGGCGGAGATCGAGGGGATGGCGCACCACTCGGCCAGCTCGGCCACGAGCCCGTCCGCCTCGGCCTGGACGAAGGCGTCGATGTCAGCCACACGGATCTCCTGGGGAAGCACGCTGAAGTGGACCAGACGGCGACAGGAGGCTACCAGAGGCACCCCGGTCCGGGTCGGGTCGCTGCCGGTCCGTCCGGTTGGCCCTATCCTGCTGGGATGCTGCCTACGGTACGGATCGGCATGGTCGGGGCGGGCGCGGTCGCGGCCCGCCACGTGCGGACGCTGCTGGCCATGGACGGGGTCGAGGTGGCCGCGGTCGCCGACCCGGCCCTGGAGCGGGCCAAGGAGCTGGCCGGTGAGGCCGGCGCGGCCACCTACCCCAACCACATGGAGCTGCTGGCCTCCGAGCGCCTCGACGCCGTCTACATCTGCGTCCCGCCGTTCGCCCACGGCGCCCCCGAGCTGGCCGTGATCGACGCCGGCCTGCCCATGTTCGTGGAGAAGCCGGTCGCGATCGACCAGGAGACGGCCGCGGCCATCGCCGCCCGCCTGGCCGGCCGGCCGCTGGTCACCTGCACCGGCTACCACTGGCGCTGGCTGGACATCTTCGATCGCGCGGCCGACCTGCTGGCCGACCGGCCGGCCCGCCTCGTCCACTGCTCCTGGCTGGACAAGATCCCCCCACCCCCCTGGTGGCGGCGCCGCGACGGGTCGGGCGGCCAGACGATCGAGCAGACCACCCACGTCCTCGACACCGCCCGCGCCCTCGCCGGCGACGTGGCCGAGGTCCACGCCTTCGGTTCCCGGGCAGCCGCCACCCAGGACCAGGGCTCGGAGGCGGCGCTGCCGGCTGCGGACATCGACGAGGTGTCGGTGGCCAGCCTCCGGTTCGCCTCGGGGGCGGTGGGGAGCGTGACCTCGACCTGCCTGCTGCCGCGGCTGCACCGGGCGGGGGTGCACGTGGTCGCCGACGGGCTGTCGCTGGAGCTGACCGAGACCAGGCTGGTGGTGGAGGAGGACGGCCGGCGCGACGCCTGGGACGCCGACGCCGACGCGCGGCCCCGGCCGGACCGGGACTTCGTGGCCGCGGTCCGGGGCGGGGAGGACCGGATCCGGGTCCCGTGGTCCGAGGCCTACCGGACCCACCTGCTGGCCTGCGCCATCACCCGCTCGGCCGAGGAGGGCCGGCCGCTGGCCGTGGAGCAGCACGATGGCTGACCGCCGGCCGGTGCGGCTGCTGGTGATCGAGCGGCCCGGGGTGGCCCGGCTGGTGGACGAGGACGAGCCGGCCCCGGCCGGCGGCCAGTTCCGCCTGGAGACCCTCTACACCGGGCTGTCGGCCGGGACCGAGCTGACCTTCTTCAAGGGCACCAACCCCTACCTGCACGCCGCCTGGGACGAGAACCTGGGGGTGTTCCGGCGCGACCGGCCGGCGACCGGCTTCCCGGTCCGCGCCCCCGGCTACATGGAGGTCGGCCGGGTCGCCGAGACCAGCGGCGACGCCGTGGCCGTGGGCGACCTGGTGGCCATGGCCTACGGCCACAAGACCGGCCACACCGTCGACCCGGCCACCGACCGGTTCGTGCCCCTGCCGCCCGACCTGGACCCGGTGCTCGGCATCTACGTCGCCCACATGGGCCCGATCTGCGCCAACGGGCTGCTGCACGCCGCCGCCGACGCCGCCGGGCCGGGGGCGCTGCAGCTCGGCGACGGGGTCCGGGGCCGCCACGTGCTGGTCACCGGGGCCGGGGTGGTCGGCCTGCTGGTCGCCCTCCTGGCCCACCACCACGGCGCCGCCGAGGTGATGGTCGCCGACGCCACCCCGGAGCGGCTGGCCGCTGCCCGGGCCCTCGGCCTGTCCGCGGTCGACGACGCCGACGGGACCGCCTGGCGGACGGTCAAGGAGCGCTGGCGCCGCGACCCCACCGACTGCGGTGCCGACGTCGTCTTCCAGTGCCGGGGCCGGACCGCCGCCCTGGCCGGCGCCCTGCGCAGCCTCCGGCCCCAGGGCACGGTCGTCGACCTGGCCTTCTACCAGGGCGGGGCGCCCGACCTGGCCCTGGGCGAGGAGTTCCACCACAACGGGCTGACCATCCGCTGCGCCCAGATCGGCCGGGTGCCCCGGGGCCTGGGCCACCTGTGGGACCGGCGCCGCCTGGCCGCCGAGACGGTCGACCTGCTGCGTGCATCCGGGCCGGCGATGCGCGAGCATCTCGTCACCGACCTGGTCCCGCTCGGCGACGCGCCGGCCCTGCTGGCCGACCTGGCCAGCCGCCGTCGCCACGTCCTCCAGGCGGTGTTCGCCTGCCCGGCGGCGACGGCCTAGACCAGCCGGAGGAGGGAGCGGAGATGGAGCCCAGCGACTGGGTCGTCGTCGGCATCGACAATGGCGGCACCAGCAACAACGCCACGATCCTGGACGCGTCCGGGCGGTTCCTGGTCGACCGCCTGGTCGAGATGCCGAGCCGGGTCACCGAGGGCCCCGAGGTGGCCATCGACGCCATGGCCGGCGCCCTGGACAACGTGCTCGACCTCACCGGCGTGCCGCTGTCGGCGGTCCGCGGGGTGGGGCTGGACACGCCCGGCCCGGCCTCGGCCGACGGGGTCATCTCCTCCAAGGGCGCGACCAACTTCGCCCAGCCGGCCTGGCGGGGCTTCGACGTCCGGGGCGGCCTGGAGGCGCGGCTGGGGCTGCCGGTGGTCTACAACAACGACGCCAACGCGGCCGCCCTGTACGCCCACCACGTCCGCTTCCGGGACAAGGCGGCCGGCCACTCGTCGGTGTCGGCGATCGTCGGCACCGGCCTGGGCGGCGGGGTGGTCGAGAGCGGGCGGGTGGTCCGCGGGGCCGCCGGCATGGCCGGCGAGCTGGGCCACGTCCAGATCCCCATGCGCGGCCTGCTGGCCGACGGCCAGCCGCTGCCGACCTGCAACTGCGGCTTCGTCGGCGACGCCGAGAGCGTCGCCTCCCTGACCGGGATCGAGCGCAACCTCCTCCCCTGGTGGCTGACCCGGTTCGAGAACCACCCCCTGGGCCGGATCGCCGACCGGCGGGAGGCGGCCAAGCTGGTCCGCGGCTACGGCGAGCGGGAGGACCCGCTGGCCCTGGCCATCTTCGAGCAGCAGGCGATGGCCATCGGCCGGCTGTTCACCATCGCCGCCAACTTCACCGACCCCGACACCTACTTCATCGGCGGCGGGGTGGTCGAGACCACCCCGACGTTCCGCCAGTGGTTCCTGGCCAAGGTGCGCGAGCACACCGCCCTGCGCGAGGAGCAGGCCCGGGTGGCCACCCTGGCCCTGGTCCCCGACCTGGACATGGCCGGCGCCCGCGGGGCCGCCATCGCCGCCCTGGACGCGCTTCAGGCGCCGGTCCGGGCCAGGACCTCCCTGTAGAGGCGCAGGTAGCCCTCGGCCATCGTCCCGGCCGAGAACCGCTCCTCCACCGACCGCCGGCAGGCGGCCGGGTCGATCTCGCCGGCGCGCCCCATCAGCTGGGCGAAGTCGGCCTCGTCGTCGGCCAGGAAGCCGTTGTGGCCGTGCTCGATGATCTCGGGCAGGGCGCCCCGGCGGGTCGCGATCACCGGGGTGCCGCAGGCCAGCGCCTCGATCGCCGCCGTCGCCCCCGGCTCCTCCCAGCTGATCGGCATGAGCACGGCCCTGGCCCGGCCGACCAGCTCGTCCTTGTCCTGGCCACCGACCGTGCCCACCCAGCGGATCCGCTCCCCGTCCTCGAACGGCTGCACGGCGTCCAGGTAGTGGCGGACGTCGCCGTAGCCGTGGAGAGGGCTGGCCGGGTCCTGAAGGGCGGCGGACAGCTCCCGCGGGGTGGAGACGCCGGCGACCGGCCCGGCCATGACCAGCGGCACCCCGAGCTCCTTGCAGATGCGGGCGGCCACGTCCTGGCCCTTGAACGGGGTGACCCGGCCGAGGACCAGGAAGTCCTCGCCCTTGTCGGCCCGGAAATGGTGGGCGTCCAGGTCGACGCCGAGGTGGACGGCGCCGAGGCTCTGCTCCCGGAGGTTGGCCGGGGCGGTGGCGAGCTGGGCGTTGGAGACGCCGTTGAAGAACACCCGGCCCTTGCCGTCGAAGGAGCCGTAGAACTCGGGGTGCTTGCGCAGGTCCCAGTGGAGGGTCTGGAGCACCGGCGGGCCGCCGCCGTCGATCGCCCCGAGCACGCTCGGCCCCACCACCTCCAGGTGGTCGTGGACCAGGTCGATCTCGGGCCGGTCGCGCAGCGTCTCCAGGACGGTGGCCATGTGGGCGTGGGTGATGCCCATGACCTGGGCGTACGGGCCGGCCAGGCGCCCGAACTGGCCGTCGGGGAAGGCGCAGCGGCGGTCGTCGACCTCCACCGTGCTCTCCTCGACGGTGCACAGCACCACCTCGACCCCCCGGAAGCGCAGCTCCGGGATCAGGGTGGCGAGCACGTTCTCGATCCCGCCGTAGTCCGGCGGCGGCACCGGCAGCCAGGGACCGGCGTTGACGAGCACGGTGAGCGACATGGGATCCCGCAATTTCGGTTGTTCCGGACCCGCCCCATGTTGCCACCGTCCGGCTGCCCCAAACCTATCGTTCAGGCGCGGGGGAACCGGAGCACGCGGTCGTCGTCGGCGGCGGGGTCGCCGCGGCCGTCGCGGTTGCTGGTCAGGACCCAGAGGGCGCCGTCGGCGGCCACGGCGGCGTGGCGCAGCCGGCCGTAGGACCCGGCCAGCACGGCCGCCGGCTCGCCGGTCCCGCCGTCGCCGTCCAGGGGCACCGTCCACAGCCGCTCGCCCCGCAGGGCGGCCACGTACAGGGTGCCGCCGGTGATCGCGGCCCCGCTGGGCGACGCCTGCGAGGTCGGCCAGGTGACCAGCGGGTCGCGGAACCGCCCCCCGCCGCCGGTCCCCTCGACCTCCGGCCAGCCGTAGTTGCCGCCCCGCTCGATCCGGTTGATCTCGTCGACCCGGTTCTGCCCGAACTCGGTGGCGAACAGCCGCCCCTGCCCGTCCCAGGCCAGCCCCTGCACGTTGCGGTGGCCGAGGGTCCACACCGGCGACCCCGGGTCGGGGTTGTCGGCCGGGACCCCCCCGTCGGGCCGCAGACGGAGAATCTTGCCGCCCAGGCTGCCCGGGTCCTGGGCGTTGCCCCGCTCGGCGGCGTCCCCGGTCCCGGCGTACAGCATCTTGTCGGGCCCGAACGCGATCCGGCCCCCGTTGTGGATCCCGGCCTTGGGGATGCCGTCCAGCAGCACCTCGGCCTGTCCCCCGCCGAGCCGGAAGCGCACGATCCGGTTGTCCCCCTGGCCGGTCAGGTAGGCGTACACCAGCTGGTCCCGCTCGAACTCCGGCGACACGGCCAGCCCCAGCAGCCCCCCCTCGCCGCCGGCGTCCACCCCGGGCACGGTCCCGACCTCCTGGGGGTCGGCCCCGGGTGCGACCCGGAGGACCCGCCCGCTGTCCCGCTCCGACACCAGCGCGCCCCCGTCGGGGAGGAACGCCAGCCCCCAGGGCGCCTCCAGCCCGCTGGCCACGACTTCGGGTTCGCCGAAGCCGGCGCCGATGCCCGGGTCGCCTCCGGGGTCGTCCTCACCGACGCCGGGCACCACCCCGCAGCCGGTCAGCAGGAGGAGGCCGGCCAGCAGGAGCGCGGGGAGCGGACGGAGGCGGGACATCACCGGCCCATGGTGCCCACCCGCCCGCTCAAGCCGGCATAAGCGACCGGCGCCGGGTCTGGCTTGAGCGGCCCGGATGGTTGAAGCCGTCCCAGCGTGCAAGGATCTGGAGGTACCCGACGGAACGACCAGGAGGCTTCCCCATGGCCGGCTCGATGACCGAGATCCCCGTCAACGGCGACGCGGTGCCCGCCTACATCTCCCTGCCCCCCTCCGGCAGCGGGCCGGCCGTGGTGGTCATCCAGGAGTGGTGGGGCCTGGTCCCCCATATCCGCAACGTCACCGACCGGCTGGCCACCCAGGGCTTCGTGGCCGTCGCCCCCGACCTGTACCGGGGCAAGGAGACCACCGAGCCCGACGAGGCCGGCAAGCTGGTGATGGAGATGCAGCTCGACCAGGCGGCCAAGGACATGGCGGCCTGCGTCGACGCCCTGCTGGCCATGCCCGAGACCACCGGCGAGGGGGTCGGGGTGATCGGGTTCTGCGTCGGGGGCGGGCTGGCCCTGTTCCTGGCCTCGCGCAAGGCCGAGGTCTCGGCCGTGGTCTGCTACTACGGCTTCCCCCGGGAGGGCATGGACTGGGACCTGTCGGCGGTCAAGGCGGCCGTGCTCGGGCACTTCGCCGAGGAGGACGACTTTGCCCCGCCGGAGCTGGTCGAGCGGATGGAGAACGAGCTCCGCGACGCCGGGGTGGACGTGACCTTCCACCACTACCCGGGCACCACCCACGCCTTCTTCAACGACGACCGGCCCGAGGTCCACGACGCCGAGGCGGCCGAGACCTCCTGGCGGCGGACCCTCGAGTTCCTCCGGGCGCATCTCGGCGCCACGGCTTGACCGAGGCGGTGGTCGGGTATGCTGACCGGCGAAGGGGAGTAGTCCTGCGGGGCGCATGTCCCGTCGAGCACGCCGTCAGGACGGTGGGCGCCAGCGCCCACCCGGCGCCTCACCCGGGTCGCGGGCGGACGAGACCTTCGAGCCGTCTGGCGTCCCCCGATGGACCCGACCGAGCCGGAGGACTCCTTGGCAGCTGAGCCCGAGCCGACCACCACCAAGGCGAAGAGCGGACCGGTCCCGCTGGCGCTGGCCCTCCTCGCCTGCCTCCCCGGCAGCTACCTCGGCCTGGCCGAGCTGTTCCACTTCGGGCACCCCGAGCTGGCCCCGCCGCTGCTGGCCCTGACCTACGGGGTGGCGGTGGTCGGGGCGGCGTTCGTGCTCGCCTGGGCGGCCGAGGCGGCCCAGCTGGACGTGTCGGCCAGCCTGGCCATCGGGGTCCTGGCCCTGATCGCGGTCCTGCCCGAGTACGCGGTCGGGTTCGTGTTCGCCTGGAAGGGCGGCAACGACGTCGAGCAGTACGGCTCCAGCTGCAAGGCCCCCGACTACGAAGGGGCCTCCAACTGCGACCTGGTCCTGGCCAACATGACCGGGGCCAACCGGCTGCTGATCGGCATCGGCTGGTCGATGATCGTGTTCATCGCCTACTGGCAGTGGCGGC
>DASUPQ010000383.1 GCA_036280995.1 Actinomycetota bacterium
GTTCGCGTACATCGCGTTGGCGATCCCGGTGATGGCGTCGGTGACCCCGGGCCCGGCGGTCACCGCGGCCACGCCGGGACGACCGGTGACGCGGGCCCAGCCGTCGGCGGCATGCGCGGCCGCCTGCTCGTGTCGGAAGTCCACGATCCGGATGCCCTCGGCGAGACAGCCGTCGTAGATCGGGGCGATGTGCCCGCCTGACAGCGTGAACAGGTGCTCGACGCCCTCATGCTTCAGGGCGGCGGCGGCGAGATGACCTCCGTGTCGCGGCGCGTCCATGCGGGCTCGGCTCGCCATCGTACGCGAGGCGACCCGCGGCCGCGGAACCGGATTCAGCTCAGGCGAACTCGCCGCAGCGGGTGCAGCGGAACCAGGTGCCCTGGGGATCGAGGGTGAACGCGGTCCGCCGGCCGCACGAGGCGCAGGAGCGAAGGTCGTGGCCGGGCGAACGGAGCATCGGCTCGGCCCCGTGATCGCGGGTCAAGAGACGAAGGTAGTCCCTGAGGACCCGGTGTTCGTCGAGTTCGAGCACTTCTGCTGGCCGCGCCATACGGGCCTCCTTCCCTACGACCCGACCCTACCCAGGATCGAACGTGGCTAATCCGCTCGAATCGCTCAGAACCGAGCGCCGACCCTCGTTCCGCCGACCGGCCTGTAGCATCAGGAGCCATGTTCCGGAAGGCCCGCACCTCTCGAGCGGCGCCGGCCGCGCCCGACTGGCGGTCGTTCGACCGTGTGGCAGACATCTACGACCGGATCCGAGCTCCGCTCCACGAGCCGGCCGCGCGGGACCTCGTCGCGGCGATCGGCGACCCGGCCGAGGGTGGGTTCCTCGACGTCGGCTCCGGCACCGGCGTGGTGGCCGCCGCGGCCCAGGCCGCCGGATGGCGCCCCACCGTGAGCGTGGATCGCTCGCTGCCGATGCTGGCCAGGGCCCGGGCCCGCGGGCTCGACCGGCTGGTGGGCGCCGACGCCGTCGACCTCCCCTTCCGCGACGCTCGGTTCGGCGCCGTGGGGGCGGGCTTCGTGCTGCACGTGCTGCCGAGGTACGACACCACGCTGTTCGACATGTCCCGCGTGCTCCGCCCCGGGGGCACGCTGGGAACGGCCACGTGGGACTGGCGGCGGGACGAGTTCACCGAGACCTGGCGCGTTGTGGCGGAGTCGTTCACCACGAAGGAGCTGCTCGACGACGCGATGCGGCGGGCCGCGCCGTGGGCCGAGCGCTTCTCCCAGCCCGAGCAGCTGGAGGAGGCGCTCCGCGAGGCCGGGATGCGGAGCGTGCGGGTCGAGCGCCGTCAGTACCGCGCCACCGTCACCATCGACGACTACCTGACCGGCCGGGAGATCTCGGCGCCGGGCCGGTTCCTCCGGGAGATCCTGGGCCAGGCGCTGTGGGAGCGGTTCCGGGAACGGGTCGACGCGACCTTCCGGGAGCGGTTCGAGGACCCGATCGGGGACACGAACGACGTCCTGCTCGCGACGGGGACCAAGCCGGCGTAGCCGATTACGACCGGCCGGCCTGACGCTCCAGGAACCTGATCACCGTTCGCACGGGATTGCCGGTGGCCCCGGCGGGCCAGTAGTCGCCGCCCTTCTCCGCGAAGGCGGTGCCGGCGATGTCGAGGTGTGCCCAGGGCACGTCGCCAACGAACTCCTTCAGGAACAGGGCGGCGGTGATGGCGCCCCCGTAGCGGTTGCCGATGTTCTTCACGTCGGCGACGTTCGACTTGATCTGCTTGCGGTACGAGGTCCAGAGCGGCAGCTCCCACCCGGGCTCGCCGGCCTCCTGGCCGGTGTCGAGGAGCTCGCGGATCAAGGCCCGGTCGCTGCCCATCACCCCCCAGATCTCGTCGCCGAGGGCGATCATGCACGCCCCGGTCAGCGTGGCGGCATCGACGATCAGCCGTGGCTTCTGCTCGGCCAGGTAGGCCAGCGCGTCCGCCAGGACCAGGCGGCCCTCGGCGTCTGTGTTCAGCACCTCCGAGGTCTTCCCGCCGCGGTGGGTGAGCACGTCACCGGGTCGGATGGCCGAGCCGCCGGGCAGGTTCTCGGCGGACGGGATCGCCGCCACCACGTTCACCTTCGGCTTCAGCTGGGCGACGGCCCGCATCGCTCCGAGCATCGTGGCAGCCCCCGCCATGTCGGACTTCATCCACTCCATCTGCTTGGCGTCCTTGATCGACAGTCCGCCGGAGTCGAACGTGATCCCCTTGCCGGTGAGCGCCACCGGACGCCTCCGCCCGCCGCCCTTGTACCGGAGCTCGATCAGCCGGGGCGGGTTGGCGCTCCCCCGGCCCACGCCGAGGATGCCGCCGAAGCCGCCCTTCTCCAGATCGGCTTTCGTCCACACCGTGCAGTCGAGCCCGACGGCGCGGGCCATCTTGCGCGCCTCCCGGGCCAGGAAGTCCGGGGTGGCGTCGAGCGCCGGCGTGTTCACCAGATCCCGGGCCCACGAGGACGCTTCGGCCACGACCTCGCCCCGGCGCACCGCTTCCTTGGCCGCCCTGGCATCCCACCGCGGCGGGGCCAGCACCGTGACACGCTGCCACCGAGGGGGTCGGGCGTCGTCCTCAGCGGGGCGGCCCTTGTACCGGTCGAATCGGTAGGCGCCCAGGAGGAGCCCCTCGACGAAGGCCTGAACCGAGTCCTGCCACGGCCCGCGCCCGGCCGCGGGCACCGACGCGGCCACCGTCTTGTACCGGCCCGCGGTCCG
>DASUPQ010000384.1 GCA_036280995.1 Actinomycetota bacterium
GTAGTTCTTGCGGGCCTTGGCGTCGGTGTAGCGGTGTGGGTCGTCGCCGAACTCGCCGAGAACCCGGGCGGCGAGGATCACGCCGAGGCCGGGTTGGCTGGCGTAGATCTCAGCGTCCGGGTGTCGGCCAAAATGGTCGTGCAGCTGGTCTTCCAACTCCGTGATCTGGGTGTTGAGGGCGGCCAGCACCGCCGCCGAGGCCCGGGTGGAGGCCGCGTAGGCGGTGACCACGATCGGGTCGCGGCGCAGGTACTCCCCGCGCAGCACCGCCTGGATGCGGGTGGTGTTCGCGTCGAGGTTGCGGCGGCGTGCGGTTTTGAGCACGGCTCGGATCTGGCTGCGGGTCAACTTCGCCGCAGCCACCGGGTCCGGGGCAATTCTCAACAGCGCCAACGTGTCCGGTGCGTCGAGGTCGGCGAAGGCGTCCAGCACGGCGGGGAAGTACTCGAGCAGGGCATGCCGCAGCCGCTGGGTGTGGCGGGTGCGTTCCCAGATCAACGTCTTGTGCGCGCGGCTGAGCACCTTCACCGCCTCGGCCAACGCGGTGTCGGGCGCCAACGCCCGCAGCCGCGGCGCGTCGGTGCGCACCATGTCGGCCAGCATCCGGGCATCGGCGACGTCGCTCTTGGCGCCGGAGACGCTGTGCCGCTCGCGATACCGCGCGGCCTGCAGCGGGTTGACCGCATACACCGTGTACCCGGCCGCCAGCAGCGCCGCCACCCACCCGCCACGCTCGGTTTCGATCCCGACCAGTACCTCCTCGTTCTGCTCGTCCTTGCCCGCATGCGCGCCGATCAGCGCGTGCACCCGCGCCATCCCGGCCACACCCTCGGGCAGCCGCGCCTTGGCCAGCACCCGGCCCGCGGCATCCATCACCGCGACGTCGTGATGATCCTCGGCCCAGTCGTCTCCCACGAACAACGCCACCACTTGTCTCCCTTCACCCCGCGCCGGTCCCCCAGAGGGGGCGATCAGCAGCGTGCCGGGAGACCCTCGCGCCCTAATGGATCAGTGCTCACGCCACCACACGCGCGCAGCGGGCACGACATCCCATCAGCGATCCAACCTCCCGGGCAAACCAGTGGGGACACGATCTCAGTCCAAGACTCGAGGTCCAGGGGCCCAGAGTGTTCACCCACCAGCCGCCACCAGGTAGCGAGTCTGCCCCTCTCGCGAGTAGCAATCCCGCTAATTCCCATTAGGGGCCCCCACACGTACGATTTCGCACACGAGGGGTCCCAGTGAGAATAGAGGGGTAGGCGTCACCGGCCCGGGCTGTGACTCTTGGGGTCCCCGGACCGTGTTGTCTTGCTGAGGATTTGTCCAGCTCGGGTTGGGGCGTCTACAGGTGCTCTCCGGGGGGCCGGACGTGACTTGATAGGAGCTTGCGTACAGCTCATCACTGGTTTGTCCGCCCGGCCCGCCCGGCGAGTGCCGCCCGTCTCTGTTCACACGGAAAGGCGACAAATCCACAATGGCACAGAAACCACGCGCGAGGCAGACCACCACCACGGGAAAGGGCACCACCAGCAAGAACACCAAGAACGCGGGCGCGCCGACGAAGCGCATGTCGAAGAAGGCGAAGTCGAAGAAGAACGACGTGCGCACCATCGTCGGCGGCGTGGACACGCACTCGCGCACCCACCACGCGGCGGTGATCACCACCCACGGCATGCGCGTTGCCGACAAGGAGTTCCCCGCGACCGCGGCCGGGTACCGCGCGATGCTGGCATGGCTGGGCGGGTTCGGGCGGCTGTTCGCGGTCGGGGTCGAGGGCACCAACTCCTACGGTGCGGGCCTGACCCGCCACCTGCACACCGCGGGTGTGACGGTGCTCGAGGTGAACCGCCCCGACCGGCGCCAGCGCCGCGACAAGGGCAAGTCCGACCCGCTCGACGCCTACGCCGCCGCCGACGCCGTGCTGGCCCAACGAGCCACCGCCACACCCAAACTCGGCACCGGGATCAGCGAGTCCATCCGCGTGCTGCACACCACCCGCGCCGGCGCGGTCAAGGCCCGCACCGCGACCATCAACACCCTTCGCAACATGCTCGTCACCGCCCCCACCGGACTACGCGAACACCTCGACGGACTCTCGAAGGCCACGTTGATCACCGCCTGCGCCGAGCTGGACACCGCCGGCGACCCCGCCGACCCCGAGATCGGGGTCCGGCTCGCGCTGGCCAGCCTCGCGCACCGCTACCAGCATCTCACCAGCCAGATCACCGCACTCGACAAGACGATCGGCGCCCTCGTCGAGCGCGCCGCACCACAACTGCTCAAGCTGCCCGGGGTCGGACGCGAAACCGCCGCCCAGCTGATCATCACCGTCGGCGACAACCCCGACCGGATCACCACCGAGGCCGGCTTCGCCGCGCTGTGCGGGGTCGCGCCCGTGCCCGCCTCCAGCGGAAAAACCCGCCGCCACCGCCTCTCCCGCGGCGGCGACCGCCAAGCCAACCGCGCCCTGCACCTCGCCGCCTGCTCCCGACTGCGCCACGACCCCCGCACCCAGGCCTACAAACAACGCCGTGCCGAAGAGCAACTTACCAACAAAGACATCCTGCGCTGCCTCAAACGCTACCTCGCCCGCGAGATCTACAAAGCCCTCATGACCAGCACAAACACCACCACAAATCAACAACCAACCGCCGCTTGACATCCATAGGAGCATCCTCGGTCGCGCGGTGACGCGATCC